>NZ_AXBV01000022.1:0-53102 GCF_000475255.1 Marinobacter sp. ES-1 | reverse complement strand
TTTCGAATAATTTCTGAAGCATTTTTTCGAATACTTTCAATCGGTTGCATTCCTTCCGAAAGTTGCCGTAAGTGGCTTGTCCCTCAGAAGTGGTGCGCATTCTACAGGCGTAAGAAAAACTGTCAACGCCCTTTTCCGAAAAAACCTGGCAGGCTTCGGTTTCCACCTACATGCCTGATCAATCGCTCACCACAATGACTATTTATTGTCCATTTTGTGACGTATTTCAAGTTCTTTTTAGTGGCACCAGAGACGAAACACCAAACCACCTGGCCCGCACCACCAACAATCCCGCCAGAATTACCGCGTAAACCACCATTTCGGTAATGTCACTTCTTGCCTGCCAGAGGAAGTGCACCCACGCGAGTATCGCAGCCGGATAAATCAAACGGTGCAACGGCTTCCACCACCGCCCGGTACGCTTCATCATTCTCCGGGTAGATGTAATCGCCAGGGGCACCATCGCCAGAAATGCGGCAGCACCGGCAATAATGTAAGGGCGCTTGGTAAAGGTCGCCCAAAGATCCATCCAGCCCAGAATCAGCTGCAGGAAGGCCAGCAGATGCAACGCGGCATAGAAAAAGGCAAACAACCCCAGCATCCGCCGGTAACGCAACCAGCCCGACCAGCCGGTTACTTTCTTTAATGGGGTAATAGCGAGCGTAACCAGAAGCAGCTGGAATGCGGCAATGCCAAGCGCTTCCGTAATGACCTGCCCGGGGTCCGGCCCCAGGTTGGCATTGACAATGTCTGCCACCAGGAAGCCCAGCGGCAGCAGGGCCAAACCAAACACCAGGCACTTTCCGACAATACCGCGCCACTTGTTTGCCACAGCGGACGCCATCAGTAATACCTGGACAGGTCCATGCCCTTGTAAAGGCCGGCCACCTGCTCGCCGTAGCCATTAAACTTTTCCGTCTCGATCCAGTTGGGCCGGAACACGCCCGAAGGCAAACGGCGCTCCATCTTCTGGCTCCAGCGCGGGTGATCCACTTCCGGGTTCACGTTGGCATAGAAACCGTATTCGCTTGGCGCAATCATTTCCCAGCTGGATTTCGGCTGCTCTTTCATAAAGCGGATACGCACAATCGACTTGATACTCTTGAAACCGTATTTCCAGGGCACCACCAGGCGGATCGGCGCACCGTTCTGGTTGGGCAAGGTCTTTCCATACAGACCTACCGCCAGAAACGACAACTCGTTCATCGCCTCATCCATACGCAGGCCTTCCCGATAGGGCCAGTCGATGGTACTGAACAGAGATCGCTGTCCGCGCATCTGCTCCGGGGCATTCAGCGTTTCGAAGTAGACGAATTTCGCATCCGAGTTCGGCTCCAGGCGTTTGATCACCTCCGCCAGCGGTACCCCCACCCACGGGATCACCATTGACCAGGCCTCCACACACCGCAACCGGTAGATCCGCTCCTGGTACTGGTGAGGCTTCAGCAAATCCTCCAGCGCGTACTTGCCGGGATTCGCACACTCCCCTTCTACTTCAACGGACCAGGGGTCCACAGACATTTCCGAAGCGTAGCGGGATGGGTCCTGCTTGCCGGTGCCGAATTCGTAGAAATTGTTGTACGTGGTGATGGCATCATACGGGGCCGGTTTCTCGCCTGTGGAGAATTGCGGCGCAGCCTTGTAGTCCAAAACCGTTCCCGGCCGGGTATCTTCCGCCCGAACCAGTCCCGGAATCGACAGCGCTGCGGCTGAAACAATAGCACCGGTCATGAACTTGCGCCGGTTAACGTAAACAGATTCAGGGGTTACTTCAGATTCGGGGACAGACCAGGAAGGGCGTTGCTTGATAAACATCGGAGGCTCCAGAGTTCGCGGTTAACAGATAGACCGAACATTCCCGGAGAAATTCCCGCCCGGGCGGATCCGGGCGGGAGGCAGTTGTCGTCAGGCGCGCTTTGGCTTTTTGCGGAACAAGGCACGGACCGGACCCGACAACGCATAGATCAGGAACGCAGTGAACAATACGGTGGCCGGGTCTACAGCGATCACTACCAGTATCAAAACCACCAGCAAGATAGCGGCGAAAGGCACCCGGCCCCGCAAATCCAGGTCTTTGAAGCTGCGGTAAAGAACGTTGCTCACCATTAGCACGCCGGCACCGCCGACGACCACAATAGACAGCAAGGTCAGCCAGGCGGACGGTTCAAACTGATGGAAGCACCAGACCAGGCCTGCCACACAAGCGGCTGCAGCCGGGCTCGGCAAACCCACAAAGAACTTTTTATCAACAGAGCCAATCTGGGTGTTGAAGCGAGCCAGCCGCAATGCCGCGCCGGCCACGTAGATGAACGTAATAGCCCAGCCCACTTTATCCAGCCCGTTCAGGGCCCAGAAGAAGGCCACCATACCCGGAGCCACGCCGAAGGCCACCATATCGGCCAGGCTGTCATACTCTTCACCGAACTTGCTCTGGGTGTTGGTCATCCTGGCCACCCTGCCGTCCAGACCATCCAGAACCATCGACACGAAAATAGCGATGGCGGCGTTATCGAACACGCCGTTAGCGGCAGAGACAATGGCATAGAACCCGGAAAACAGGGATGCGGTGGTCAGGGCATTGGGCAGCAGGTAGATGCCCTTGCGGCGCACCTTGGCTCCCTCAACCAACTCTTCCTCGACAACCTCGCCACTTTCAAGGTCCAGCTCTGCAGCCTTGTTCGGTTCAGGCTTGTCGACAGATTTATTCTCTTCAGTCATTCCATAAACTCCGGAAAGCATTTGGGCGGAGTATATACGAAAAACGCGGCCACTAGGGCCGCGCTTTCAAACCGTACCGGAAATTCCGGATCAGTTCTTTTCTTTATCCACGATCTTGTTCGCGGAAATCCACGGCATCATGGAACGCAGCTTCTCGCCCACAGTCTCGATCTCGTGAGCCGCGTTCTGGCGACGACGAGCAGTCATGGACGGATAGTTCAGGGCACCTTCAGAGATGAACATCTTGGCGTATTCGCCACTCTGGATGCGCTTCAGTGCGTTACGCATGGCTTCGCGGGACTGCTCGTTGATCACCTCCGGGCCGGTTACGTACTCGCCGTACTCAGCGTTGTTGGAGATGGAGTAGTTCATGTTGGCGATGCCGCCTTCGTACATCAGGTCAACAATCAGCTTCAGCTCGTGCAGACACTCAAAGTAAGCCATTTCCGGAGCGTAGCCTGCTTCAGTCAGGGTTTCGAAACCGGCTTTAACCAGCTCAACCGCGCCACCACACAGAACCGCCTGCTCACCGAACAGGTCAGTTTCGGTTTCGTCTTTGAAGGTGGTTTCGATGATACCGGTACGGCCGCCGCCGATGCCGCTGGCGTAGGACAGGGCTACGTTCTTGGCGTTGCCGGAAGCGTCCTGGAAGATCGCGATCAGGTCAGGAATACCGCCGCCCTTGGTGAACTCGGTGCGTACAGTGTGGCCCGGTGCCTTCGGAGCAACCATGATCACGTCCAGGTCTTTGCGCGGAACGATCTGGTTGTAGTGGATAGCAAAGCCGTGAGCGAAGGCCAGGGTAGCGCCCTGCTTCAGGTTCGGCTCGATTTCGTCACGGTACAGCTGGGCCTGGAACTCGTCCGGAGTCAGCACCATAACAACGTCAGCGGAAGCAACGGCAGAAGCCACGTCGCTGGTCTTCAGGCCGTAGGCTTCAGCCTTGGCGATGGAGGAGGAGCCGGCACGCAGGCCAACCACTACGTCTACACCGGAGTCCTTCAGGTTGCACGCGTGCGCGTGGCCCTGGGAGCCGAAGCCCAGAATGGCAACTTTCCTGCCCTGGATGATGGAAAGATCACAATCCTTATCGTAATAAACCTGCATGAGAAACCTCTGTTATCAGTAACAGCCCTTAAGGGCCATAGTGTTCAAATTTTTCGGGCAGCCCTTACAGGCTGAGAACCTTTTCGCCACGGGCGATGCCGGATACACCGGTACGCACCACTTCCAGCACGCCAGACGTGCCTACAGCCTGGATAAAGCCATCAAGCTTGCTGCTGTCGCCGGCCAGCTGAACGGTATAAACCGAACTGGTTACGTCGACAATCTGGCCCCGGAAGATATCCACGGTGCGCTTGATTTCCGCACGCTGGGAACCGGTTGCCTTCAGCTTGACCAGCATCAGCTCACGCTCGATGTGGGCACCTTCGGTCAGGTCTACCAGCTTGACCACTTCAATCAGCTTGTTCAGCTGCTTGGTGATCTGCTCGATAACCTTGTCGGAACCGCTGGTGGTGACGGTCAGGCGAGACAGGGTCTCGTCTTCGGTCGGCGCCACGGTCAGCGTTTCGATGTTGTAGTTGCGCTGGGAAAACAGCCCAACCACGCGGGACAGTGCGCCCGGCTCGTTTTCAAGCAAAACAGAAATGATTCGACGCATGATCACACCCTCTCCGTTTTGCTGAGCCACATATCCTTCATGGAACCACGGGCAACCTGCATCGGGTACACATGCTCGAAACGGTCCACGTAAATATCCACAAATACCAGCTTGTCTTTCATCGCCAGGACTTCCTTGAGCTTGGGCTCCAGGTCTTCCTTGCGATCAATGCGCACGCCAACATGGCCATAGGCTTCCGCCAGCTTGATGAAGTCCGGCAGAGACTCCATGTAAGACTGGGAATGACGGGACTCGTAGTTCATGTCCTGCCACTGCTTGACCATGCCCAGGGCCTGGTTGTTCAGGTTGATGATCTTCACCGGCAGATCATACTGCTTGCAGGTGGACAGCTCCTGGATGTTCATCTGGATACTGCCTTCACCGGTGAAGCACAGCACTTCATCGTCCGGATGGGTCAGTTTGATACCCATGGCGGCCGGCAGGCCGAAGCCCATGGTGCCGAGGCCACCGGAGTTGATCCAGCGGTTGGGCTTGTCGAACTTGTAGTACTGGGCAGCAAACATCTGGTGCTGGCCCACATCGGTGGTTACAAAGGCATCACCGTTGGTGAGCTTCCAGAGCATCTCGACCACTTCCTGCGGCTTGATCACATCCGGGCTGGTTTCGTAACGCATACCGTGGAACGCACGCCACTCTTCGATCTGCTTCCACCAGGACCCCAGCGCTTCGGCATCCGGCTTGTCCTTCGACTCTTTTACCAGCGACAGCATTTCTTTCAGTACCGCATCCACCGGGCCAACAATGGGCACGTCTGCATCTACGGTCTTGGAGATAGATGCCGGGTCGATATCGATATGAATAATGCGCGCACCCGGGCAGAACTTCTCGGTGGCGTTGGTTACGCGGTCATCAAAGCGCGCGCCCACACAGAGAATCAGGTCTGAATGGTGCATCGCCATGTTGGCTTCATAGGTGCCGTGCATACCCAGCCAGCCCAAATGCTGCTTGTCGGTCGCCGGATAGCAGCCGATGCCCATCAGAGTATTGGTGATGGGAAAGCCCAGGGTCTGGGTCAGCTCGGTCAGCTGACTGGAAGCCTTGCCCAGGATCACACCGCCGCCGGCATAGATGATCGGGCGCTTGGCCGCCATCAGCATGTCTACGGCTTTCTTGATCTGGCCGGCATGGCCACGAACTGCCGGGTTATAGGAGCGCAGCTTGACCTTCTTCGGATAGGCATACTCATAGCGCTCGTTCGGGGTGGTCATATCCTTGGGGATATCCACCACAACCGGGCCGGGGCGGCCGGTAGAGGCAATATAGTAAGCCTTGCGGATCACTTCAGGAATTTCTTCCGGATGGCGCACACTGAGGTTGTGCTTAACCACCGGGCGGGAAACACCGATCATGTCGGTTTCCTGGAAGGCATCTTCACCAATCAGTGTAGATGCAACCTGGCCGCACAGAACCACCATGGGGATGGAATCCATGAATGCGGTGGCAATGCCGGTAATAGTGTTGGTGGCTCCAGGACCCGAGGTCACCAGTACGGTACCTGGTTTTCCGGTAGCACGGGCGTAGCCGTCGGCCATGTGGACCGCCGCCTGTTCGTGCCGCACCAGAATATGCTTGACTTTGTCCTGCCTGAACAGCGCATCATAAATATGAAGGGCTGCACCACCCGGATAGCCGTATATGTATTCGATCCCTTCATCCTGCAGGGAGCGGATCAGCATATCGGCGCCAGACAATAACTCCACGATTTCTACCCTCTTCTACGAGTGAATGAGCCGGGTTACGCCCCGGTTGCCTGGATTCTCGGTTTCCATGCTTCTTGTGAAAGCGGAACCGGCGTACTCCTCCACACCATTTTTAAGAGGTTGTCTCCTGGCCAGCCGCCCTCCTGAGGGTTGCGGAGAACGACCAATCAACGGGTTGCACGTAAGCAACAACCAGTGCCCGCCAGCGGGTGGCGAACGCAGTGTGGTGATTAACGGGGGATACTCGCTCGGGATTGCCTGCCGTATTGACCCCAGTCTTCAGGCAATCTGCAATTCTGACAGCGCGAAACTCACTGTCAATAGGCGCTGTGGCTTAATTGCCACCATTTTCTTAGACACAGGGCCCCGGTTGGCCAATAATGGTGCAAGAGATTTGAACCAGACAGAAGAAAATCCGCATTCGGGGTGGCATCATGCCACCAGGCAGTAATCGAATAACGAGTGGACCTATGAACCGAAAAATCCTGATGCTGGCCGCGATCATGGCCGCCGCCCCGGGCTTCGCCGCCGGCGCCTCCGTATACAAATGGACCGACGACAGCGGCGTAACCCACTTCGGGGATCGCCAGCCTAATGGCGCATCTGCAGAGATTGTTAACGTGCGCACCGGCAAGAGTTCCGGCGGCCAGGCGTCCCGGGTGAGCCCGCAACAGCAGGTTCAGGAAATCCAGGAGCGCCAGCAGGCTGAAGCCCAGCAGCGCCAGGAAACCGCCCAGGAAGAAGCCCTGCGCAAACAGCGTGAAGCCAACTGCGCCACCGCCCGCTCCAACCTTGAAGTGATCGAGAGCAACGCCCGGATTCGCGTTGAGGAGAACGGCGAGATGCGCTACCTGACCCCGGAAGAAATCGAGGAACAGCGCAAGCAGTTTGAAGAGATTGCCGCCGAGAACTGTGGCCCGATGGAAGAACGAGCCGAGCAGCAGTAAAACAAAAAAGCCAGCCGGGCAACCCGACTGGCTTTTTCGTTCCCGGTTGATAGCCGGGGCCCAGTAGCCCCGGCACTGCGCAGCACTTACTTGCGAGCAAACACCACGGCGTTGTCCTGAACCGTCGCCACGATGGTATCCCCCGGCATAAACTCCCCTTTCAGCAGCTTCTGCGCCAACGGGTTTTCGATCAGCCGCTGGATCGCCCGCTTCAGCGGACGGGCACCGTAGACCGGATCGTAGCCCACCTCGGCCAGCAGTTGCATGGCGTCTTCGGCGATCTCCAGTTGCATGTCCTGATCCTGCAGGCGCTGCGCCAGGTTCGCGATCTGGATCCGGGCAATGCCCTGGATCTGGTTTTCCGCCAGCGGATGGAACACCACCACTTCGTCCACTCGGTTGATGAACTCAGGGCGGAAGTGAGTACCCACCACTTCCATCACCGCAGACTTCATGTCTTCGTAGTTCTCCTCGCCCGCCTTCTCCTGAATGATGTGAGAGCCCAGGTTGGAGGTCATCACAATCACCGTGTTGCGGAAGTCCACGGTGCGGCCCTGGCCATCGGTCAGGCGGCCATCGTCCAGCACCTGCAGCAGGATGTTAAAGACATCCGGGTGGGCTTTCTCTACCTCATCCAGCAACAGCACGGAATAGGGCCGGCGGCGCACCGCTTCGGTCAGGTAACCACCCTCTTCGTAACCCACGTATCCGGGAGGCGCACCAATCAGCCGGGCCACGGAGTGCTTCTCCATAAACTCGGACATATCAATGCGAACCATCGCTTCTTCGGTATCGAACAGGAACGACGCCAGCGCCTTGCACAGTTCGGTTTTGCCCACACCCGTGGGGCCGAGGAACAGGAAGGAACCGTTGGGGCGGTTCGGGTCCGACAACCCGGCCCGGGACCGGCGCACGGCGTTAGACACTGCTTCCACCGCTTCTTCCTGGCCAATCACCCGGCCGTGCAGCGCCTCTTCCATGCGCATCAGCTTATCGCGCTCGCCTTCCAGCATCTTGGACACCGGAATACCGGTCCACTTGGAAACGATTTCGGCGATTTCCTCATCGGTTACCCGGTTACGCAGCAGTTCCATCTTCTGCATCTCGGCCTGGCCGGCCATTTCCAGCTGGCGCTCCAGTTCCGGAATCTTGCCGTACTGAAGTTCCGACATCCGCCCCAGGTCACCGGAGCGGCGGGCGGTTTCCAGGTCAATGCGCGCCTGCTCCAGGTCGCTCTTGATCTTCTGGGAGCCGTGCAGGGCCGCTTTCTCGGCATTCCACACTTCTTCGAGGTCCGAATATTCCCGCTCAACGCCGGCAATCACATCCGACAATTCAGACAGTCGCTTCTTGGAGGCGTCGTCTTTCTCTTTCTTCAGGGCCTCGCGCTCGATCTTCAGCTGAATCAGCCGGCGTTCGAGGCGGTCCAGCGCTTCCGGCTTGGAATCCATTTCCATGCGGATCTGACTGGCGGCTTCATCCACCAGGTCGATAGCCTTGTCCGGCAACTGGCGGTCGGTGATGTAGCGATGCGACAACTTGGCGGCAGCGATGATGGCGCCGTCAGTTACCTCAACCCCGTGGTGCACTTCGTAGCGTTCTTTCAGGCCCCGCAGGATGGCAATGGTGTCTTCCTCGCTGGGCTCGGAGACCAGCACCTTCTGGAACCGGCGCTCAAGGGCCGCGTCTTTCTCGATGTTTTCCCGGTATTCATTCAGGGTAGTGGCACCCACGCAGTGCAACTCACCCCGGGCCAGTGCAGGTTTAAGCATGTTACCGGCGTCCATGGAGCCTTCCGCCTTACCAGCGCCCACCATGGTGTGAATCTCGTCGATGAACAGGATGATCTGGCCTTCCTGCTTCGACAGCTCGTTCAGCACCGCCTTCAGGCGCTCCTCAAACTCACCCCGAAACTTGGCGCCGGCAATCAGCGAGCCCATATCCAGGGACAGCACCTTCTTGTCTTTCAGGCCATCGGGCACTTCGCCGTTCACAATGCGCTGCGCCAGACCTTCCACAATGGCAGTCTTACCCACACCCGGTTCACCAATCAGCACCGGGTTGTTCTTGCGCCGGCGCTGCAGAACCTGGATGGTACGGCGGATTTCATCGTCACGGCCGATCACCGGGTCCAGCTTGCCTTGTTCGGCCCGCTCGGTCAGATCAATAGTGTACTTGGACAACGCCTGACGATTTTCTTCTGCACCTGCATCGTTCACGGTTTCACCACCACGCACCTGATCAATAGCCTTTTCCAGGGCGGCTTTGTCTACGCCCTGCTCCCGCAGAATGCGGCCCAAAGAACCCCGGTCTTCCAGCGCCGCCAGCAAGATCAGCTCGCTGGAAACAAACTGGTCGCCCCGCTTCTGGGCCTGCTTGTCCGCCATATTCAGCAGCCGGCCCAGATCATTGGATACCGACACATCGCCGGCGTTGCCCTGCACTTCCGGCAGGTTTTCAATTTCCTGGGCGACGGCCTGGCGCACCCGGCCAGCCTCTGCACCCACCTGTTGCAGCAGCGGCTTTACCGATCCGCCCTGCTGATCGAGCAGCGCCTGCATAAGATGCACCGGCTCAATAAAATTATGGTCTTTGCCTACCGCGATCGACTGCGCATCCGCCAGGGCGGACTGCAGTTTGCTGGTCAGCTTGTCGATTCTCATGAGTTCAGTTCCCCGAATTTTTTGCGAATACGCACCACGGCCCGTTGCCTTCGGCGTATTCCGATTGCTTTGACATTTAATGTAGGGGCAGGTAGGGGGACTTCAAGCTGGGGGCTGACTATTTCGACGAAAACTTGACGGCCGTCAGCTGCGACCGGTCAGCCCAGCCAGATAATCGACGCCATACGGCCCGTCTGGCCATCGCGGCGGTAGGAGAAAAACCAGTCCTGGTCGCGCACAGTACACAGGCTACCGCCGGATAGCGAGCTAACCCCGGCGTGCCGCAGGCGTTGGCGGGCAAGGTGGTAGATGTCGGCCATGAAATGGCCGGGGCGGGCACCGGCTGATTTGAAGGCACTAGCGGCTTCGGGGGACTGCTCGATAAAGGCTTCGCGCACTTCCGGGCCCACTTCGAACTGCTTCGGGCCTATGGCGGGGCCCATCCAGGCCACCAGCTCCGAAGGCTCCACCGCCATGGCGGCCACCAGGTTTTCCAGTACACCGCCACACAGGCTGCGCCAGCCGGCGTGGGCCGCGCCCACCACCGTGCCTCTGCGGTCCGCCAGCAGCACCGGTAGGCAGTCAGCCGTCAGGATGGCGCAGGCCATTCCGGGAATACGGGTAAAGCTGGCGTCTGCATCCGGGCGGGAGCCCACGGTGGCAGGCGTTAATTCAACCACTTCGGTGCCATGCACCTGATTCAGCCAACCAATGCGATTGCCGTCCAGCCCGGCGAAGCGGGCCAGGGTTTGGCGGTTTTCCAGCACGTGGCCAGGATTATCACCCACGTGGTCGCCCAGATTCAGGCTGTGCCAGGGCGGCCGGCTGACGCCACCTTTACGGGTAGTACACAAGGCCCGCACCCGGCGTGGCGCAGGCCAGTCCGGGCGCAGTACATCGTGCTCAGCAATCATTCTCTTCCAGTTCCCGGGCATGCTTGCGCAGGGTTTCGATCAGGTGAACCATGTCTTCCGGCAGGGGCACTTCCCAGCTCAGAATCTCACCGGTTTCCGGATGCTCCAGGGTCAGCTGCCGGGCGTGCAGGGCCTGGCGATGGAATGCCGCCAGCACATCCCGCAACTCTTCGGTGGTGCCTTTGGGCAAACGCAGACGACCGCCATAAACAGGATCACCTACCAGCGGATGGCGCACGTGGGTCATGTGTACCCGAATCTGGTGCGTGCGGCCGCTTTCCAGCTTGCAACGAACATGGGTATGGGCGGCAAAGCGCTCAATCAGCCGGTAATGAGTCACTGCCGGCTTACCGGACGACACCACAGCCATGCGCTTGCGATCCTGCGGGTGCCGGCCAATGGGCGCATCCACCGTAGCGCCACCGGCAAGAGAACCCACTACCACGGCCTCGTATTCCCGGCCCATGGTACGTTCCTGCAGCTGGTTAACCAGCGAGGTGTGGGCAATCAGGCTGCGGGCCACCACCATTATGCCGGAGGTGTCTTTATCCAGCCGGTGCACAATGCCGGCCCGGGGCAGGTTTTCCACTTCCGGCGCATAGTTCAGCAGCGCATTCACCAGCGTGCCATCGGCGTGGCCGGCAGCTGGGTGAACCACCAGCCCGGCGGGCTTGTTGATCACCAGCAGGTGCTCGTCTTCATAAACTATATCCAGGGTGATCGGCTCGGCTTCCCAGGTAACCTGTACTTCCGGCTCGGCGTCCAGGTCCAGAACGTCGTCCATCATGACTTTGTCCCTGGGCTTGCGGGCTTCGCCGTTCACCGTGAGCGCCCCGCTTTTGATCCAGGACTGCAGGCGCGAGCGGGAATGCTCGGGCATGAGTTCGGCCGCAGCCTGATCCAGCCGCCGGTCGCTCAGTTCCGGGGGGATGGTGTAATGTCCGGTAATACGGTTATCGGAAGACATTCGGCCTCTTTTTGCTACAATGCGGGGTTCATTCAAGTTGCGACCATTATACGGGATTCCGGCATGAGATCAGTTGTCCGATTACTGCTAATTTCCACTATCATTGCGCTGGCCAGCGGCTGCGCCTCTAATCGCGAAGTGGAAGTACTGCCGGAAGAGACTTACTACGACAACGCCCGCCAGGCCATGAACTCCGGCAACTTCAACGAAGCCGAAGAAAACCTGGACGCCCTGGAAACCTATTATCCGTTCGGCCGCTACGCCGAACAGGCCCAGCTGGACCTGATCTTCGCCCGCTACCAGAACCTGGACCTGGAAGGCTCCCGGGCGGCGGCTGACCGCTTTATGCGCCTGAACCCCCAGAGCGACCACCTGGACTACGCCATGTACATGCGCGGCCTGGCGTCTTACAACCTGGACATGGGCCTGGCTGCCCGCTACTTCCCGATTGATGTGGCCGCCCGCAGCCCCGGCGAACAGTTGCAGGCGTTCCGGGATTTCTCCCAGCTGCTGAACCGCTTCCCGGACAGCGAATACGCCCCGGATGCCCGCCAGCGCATGATCGCCATCCGCAACCGCATGGCCGAGCTGGAACTGCACGCAGCCCGCTACTACATCAAGCGCGAGGCCTTTGTGGCGGCCAACAACCGGGCACGTTACGTGGTGGAGAACTTCCCGTCTTCCCCGGCGGTTGAAGAAGCCCTGATTCTGCTGGCCGACACTTTCCGCTTTATGGACCTGAAGAAAGGCGCCAGCGATGCCATCGCTACCCTGCGGCAGAACTTCCCCAACAGCGAAGCCTTTGATGAGAACGGTGAGTTCCAGTCTGACCGCCTGCGCCGCCAGAACCGATCCCTCACCAACGTGGTTACCTTCGGCCTGATGGGAGACGAGTAAGGCCTGCGGCCTTACTTACCAATCTTCCAGCCGTTGGTAATCGGATACCGGCGGTCTTTGCCAAACCCGCGCTCGGTAATGCGCACCCCGATGGGTGCCTGCCGGCGCTTGTATTCGTTGATGTCCACCAGCCTTACCACCCGTTCGACATCCGCCCGCTCAAAACCTTCCGCGACAATGGCCTCGGCACTGTAATCACGCTCTACGTACAGGTTCAGAATCTGGTCCAGAATGTCGTATCCCGGCAGGCTGTCCTCGTCTTTCTGGTCCGGCGCCAGCTCTGCGGACGGCGGCCGGGTAATCACCCGCTCCGGAATGACCTGCGACAGGCTGTTGCGGTACCAGGCCAGGCGGAACACCAGGGTTTTCGGCACATCCTTGAGCACATCGAAACCGCCCGCCATATCGC
This sequence comes from Marinobacter sp. ES-1, assembly GCF_000475255.1. Taxonomy (NCBI): domain Bacteria; kingdom Pseudomonadati; phylum Pseudomonadota; class Gammaproteobacteria; order Pseudomonadales; family Marinobacteraceae; genus Marinobacter; species Marinobacter sp. ES-1. The sequence goes on along the minus strand of NZ_AXBV01000022.1, from coordinate 40,203 downwards.
CGTACAGGGTGGAATAACCCACCGCCATCTCGCTCTTGTTACCGGTGGTCAGCACCAGAGAACCGAACTTGTTGGACAGCGACATCAGCAACACGCCCCGCAGGCGGGCCTGCAGGTTTTCTTCCGTGGTATCCGGCCTCGTGCCTTCAAAGGGCTTGGCCAGGGTTTGCATGAACACGTCGTACATAGGCTCGATGGAGAACACATCGTACTGAACGCCCATGGCCGTGGCCTGAGCCTCCGCATCTTCCAGGCTGGCGCTGGAGGTATAACGAAACGGCATCATCACCGCCCTCACCCGGTCCTTGCCCAGGGCATCGGCAGCTACCGCCAGGGTCACGGCAGAATCGATACCACCCGACAACCCCAGCACCACGGATTTAAAGCCGTTCTTGTTCACGTAATCCCGAACACCGATCACCAGTGCGTTGTACACATTGGCTTCCAAAGATGGTTCCGCCGGCAACGGCTGGGAGATCGGCTGGCAGTGGTGCTCACACAGGAATTCCACCGGGAACAGACCGTCGGCAAACTGGGGCGCTTCAACGGCCAGCGCACCGGCATGGTCGACCACCATGGAGCCGCCATCAAACACCAGTTCGTCCTGCCCGCCCACCAGGTTGGTATAGACAATGCTCACCCGGTTATCCGCCGCCTTGCGTTCCAGCAGCGCCTTGCGCCGGGCCTGTTTGTCGATATCGTAGGGGGAGGCATTCAGGTTCAGGATCAGTTGCGCACCGGCGGCTGCGGCATCTTCCAGCGGGCCGTCTTTCCAGATGTCTTCACACACGGTGATGCCGACCGGCACACCCTTTATATCCATAACCAGAGTATCGCGGCCTTCAGCGAAGTAGCGCTTTTCATCGAACACCTGGTAATTGGGCGGGCAACGCTTGAAATACCGGCCGCGGATTTCGCCTTTCTCGACAACCACCGCGGCGTTATACAACAAACCGCCGGAACGCACCGGCGCGCCGATCACCATGGCCGGCTCCAGGTTGGCCTGCTGCAAACGCTCCAGGGCCTCGGCAATGCGCAGGTCCAGGCTCGGCCTCAGTAGCAGGTCTTCCGGCGGGTAGCCGGTCAGGCACAGCTCAGGGAACAGCACGATATCGGCCTGGTGCTGCTCCTGGGCCTGCTGCGTGGCCTTCAATACCAGCTCGGTATTACCCGGAATATCTCCAACCAGAAAGTCCAGCTGGGCCATAACCACCCGCAGCTTGCGGGGGGAGTCTGAATCGGCGGATGCGGTTCCGGGTGTGGCCATGCAAAGGCTCCTGTAACTTGTTGCCATGAAAAGGCTATTATAACCCCGCAAAGGCAAGGATTTCTTCCGGGCAGAGGCAATAACCCCTTCATGGCAACCGAGCTTACCAACACAACCCATGCCCGCTCCCCGTTCGGGCCACCGGCAAAATACCAGCAGGCGCGCCTGTTCCGGATCTACAACCACTACCGGGTAGTCATCAGCCTGCTGCTGGTTGCCCTGCTGTTTGTAGACCCTTTCACCGCAGACACCCGTTTCCGCTGGCTGGATTACTACCAGGCCGGGGTGGTTTCGTACCTGGCCCTGAATGGCTTTATCGCCCTGCTTCTGCTGGCCGGCTTCCAGCCTCGGCAGCGGCACATTACCCTGTCCATACTGGCAGATATCCTGGTGATGCACGGCTTGCTGCTGGCCAGTTCCGGCATTACCAACGGGCTGGCCAACCTGGTGATTGTCGCGGTTGCCGCCGGCAACATCCTGACCCCCACCCGCATGGGCACCTTCTACGCCGCACTGGCGGCCATCTGCTCGCTGGGCATCTCCGGCTGGGCCGTGATCACCATCAACGAAAGTGCCGACGACATCGTTCGGGCCGGTTCTTTGGGCATCCTGTATTTCGCCACGGCGGTGATTCTGCAGGGCATTTCCAAACGGGTGATCCGCAGTGAAGCCCTGGCCAGCAGCCGGGCCAAGAGCATTGCCGAGCTGGAACAGATCAACCAGCAGATCATCCAGCGCATGCGCACCGGCATTCTGGTGCTGGACCGGTACGGGCACATTCGCCTGGCCAACGCGGCGGCAGAAGAACTGCTGTTCGGCGCCGCCAGCCACCAGGCGGGCGAATCCGGCCACCACCGGGAACTGCCCCCGCCCCTGAAAAGGGGCCTGGAACTCTGGTTGAGAAACCCCGGCAGGCGCATCGAGCCCTTCCAGCCGTCAAACACCTCTCCGTTATTACAAGCCAGCCTGACCCAGCTGGACCAGGAGCAAGGCGACCTGATACTGATGTTCATCGAAGACATGAGTAAGGTTACCCAGCAGGCCCAGCAAATGAAGCTGGCCTCACTGGGCCGCCTGACCGCCGGCATCGCCCATGAAATCCGCAACCCGCTGGGCGCCATCAGCCACGCGGCCCAGTTGATGGAAGAATCTCCCAACCTGGACAAGGGCGACCAGCAAATGCTGGATATCATTCGCCGCCATTCCCGGCGGGTGAACGGCATTATCGAAAACGTACTGGACTTGTCCCGCCGCCGGGCAGCAGATACCGAACTGGTGGATGTAGCCAGCTGGCTTGAAGAGTTCCGCCAGGACTTCCTTCAAACCCTGGACGACGACACCCCCGTACAGATTGAACTCTTCTGCGATGACGCCATACCCGCCGCCCGGTTCGATAAAAGCCAGGTTGAACAGGTGCTGGTAAACCTGTGTGACAACGGTTTGCGGTACAGCAAACAGTACAGCGGCCAAAACAGGATACAATTAGCCGCAGGCACCAGCGCCGATGGCGAGCGGGCCTTTGTGGATGTTAAGGATTTCGGCCCCGGTATTGCCCCGGAACACCGCAACTCCGTGTTCGAACCGTTTTTCACCACCGACAAAAGCGGCACCGGCCTTGGCCTGTACCTGGCCCGGGAACTGTGCGAAGCCAACCAGGCGCACCTGTCGCTGGTGGAAGACGGCGAACCCGGCTGCCGGTTCCGGATTACCTTTGCCCATCCGGGCCGGATGATCTGACCGCCGGGCTGCCAACGCACTGCCATTCATCAAAGAACTGAACACAGATAATGACAAAACAAACCGCGCTGATTGTAGACGACGAACCGGATATCCGGGACCTGCTGGAAATCACCCTCACGCGCATGGGCATAGAGGCCTACACCGCGCCCGACCTGGCCAGCGCCCGGAGTTTACTGGCCCAACACCAGCCCAACCTGTGCCTGACCGACATGAACCTGCCAGACGGCAACGGCATAGAACTGGTGCAGTGGATTCAGGAACACAACCCCAACACCCCGGTAGCGGTGATTACCGCCTACGGCAGCATGGACACTGCCATTGAATCGCTAAAAGCCGGCGCCTTTGACTTTGTCTCCAAACCGGTAGAACTGCCCCGCCTGCGGGAACTGGTGAACAGCGCCCTGAAGCTGTCCGAGCCCAAACTACAGCCGGCCGAAGAGAACGACGAGCCCGGCCTGCTGCTGGGAGAATCCCCGCAAATCCGCAAACTGCGCAATCAGACCCGCAAACTGGCTCGCAGCCAGGCCCCGGTGTTTATCAGCGGCGAATCCGGCAGCGGTAAAGAACTGGTTGCCCGGATGATCCACCTGCAAGGCCCGAGAGCCGACGGCCCGTTCATCGCCGTCAACTGCGGTGCCATACCGTCCGAACTGATGGAAAGCGAATTCTTCGGCCACAAAAAAGGCAGTTTCACCGGCGCCATCGACAACAAACCCGGCCTGTTCCGCAGCGCCGACGGCGGCACTTTGTTTCTGGACGAAGTGGCCGACCTGCCCCTGGCCATGCAGGTAAAACTGCTGCGCGCCATCCAGGAAAAAGCCGTGCGCCCGGTCGGCGACAGCCAGGAAATCGCCGTAGACATCCGCATCCTGAGCGCCACCCACAAAAACCTGGCTGAGCTGGTGCAGTACGGCAATTTCCGCCAGGACCTGTTCTACCGTATTAATGTGATCGAACTGGCGGTCCCCCCACTGCGCGACCGGAGTGAAGATATTTCGCTGCTGGCCCGCCACATTCTCGAACGCATTGCCCGCGAATACGAATGCGAGCCCGCGACACTGACACACGATGCCGTTAACCGCCTGCAGAATTACGACTTCCCCGGCAACGTGCGGGAGCTGGAAAACATCCTGGAACGGGCCTTCACCCTGTGCGATGACGATGCCATCGACGCCGAAGATCTGCACCTGAATGGCGGGGTGGCGCCCGATATGCCAGCCCCGGCGGCTGACCCAGCCAACGCTGGCACTTCAACATCAAACAACAAAACCACGCCCGCCAACACCATACCCGATGGCGAAATGAACCTGGAAAACTTTCTGGAGGGCATTGAACGCCAGGCTATCGAGAAAGCGCTGGAAGCGACACGCTGGAATAAAACGGCGGCGGCCCGGCGTTTGGGCATCAGTTTTCGGGCATTGCGGTATCGGTTGAAGAAGCTGGGGATGGATTGATTGCCCGCCAGTTTGGGCTATAGTCGGTGTGAGCCGGATGCTCGCCCATTGAATACAAGACAAGGAACTGTCTATGGCACCTGCACGGATTTCAGCTGGCTTCACGTTGGTGGAGTTGATGATTGTGATCGTACTCATCTCAGTGATTGCCAGCTACGCGATTCCCTCCATGGGAAGCCTCATCGAAAACTCCCGCCGGCATTCCGCAGTCAGCGACATGATCACACTGATTAACCTGGCCCGAAACACGGCCATCATGGATCAGCAAACCGTCACCGTTTGCCCGCTAGATTCAGCCAATCAGTGCACTGACAGCTGGAATACACTACCAATCACCGTCTTTCGGGACCCAAACGCTGATCGGGTTCTTGCTCACGAAGACGATATCGTGCGTATCACCCATCTCGCGAAAGGCGGCAGCTGGGAGGGGAATACCGCTAACCGGCCGTATTTTCGATTCTTTGCTTCCGGCATGGCCAGTTACGCGATCGGCAATCTGGTCTGGTGCCCGGATGATAACGACAGCCACCTGGCTGCACAGATTGTCGTTAACATGGGTGGCCGACCGAGGCTTTCCGAGGATGAAGACGGTGACGGCCTTCTGGAAGATGCCAGCGGTGATACGGTGACCTGCAGCTAGAGTCCTCCCGGTTACTCATTCATACCAGGCATTCTCGCTGGCACCGATGCTTCCGGAGTTGTCCGCATCCCATTCGCGCACGCCGTTGGAGTGGAGCTGCAGAAAGCCGTCGCCCGACTGGCCGTTTTTAGGCGTTGCCCGCAACGTGAATGAATTAGCCTGTAAATCCTGAATGGTGAGATCGTAGAACTTGGCGTTACCATCCAGGGGCGCCTCATCGGGAAACAGATCGCTCGGTGGAGCGCCTGGCACTCCACTGCCGTCATCTGCACCTGCATAGGTGTTGTTCTGGGTGTAGTAACGCTCCATGGCACTGGCAAACTGCATAAGCACCCCCTGGGCGTCACCACGTCGGGCTTTTTCTACGTAGCCTTGATAGTTCGGGTAAGCGATAGCAGCAACAATACCGATGATGGCAACAACGAACATCAGTTCAATCAGAGTAAAACCGCAACAAGATTTATTCATAGAGCTCCTGCCAGCTTTGCCTTCCCAGTTGGCCCTGAGCCCGGCCAGTCTCTACCCGTTCCTTCCAAAGCTTGCCATCCCAACGCGGCATGAACGCATCCGAGCCAATAATGCTTGCTTCAGAGACTTTACCACCCCTGACTTGTATACCCACAAAGGAATCCTCCAGCTTTGCCCAAACCGGCTGATCCGGAGTTGTGCCATCCAGACCGAATGCCATCAACCAGCTTTCACCACCGTTATCACAAGGATCGGCGCTTGGTGTTTGCGTATTCACAAAAACCGTTCGCCCCCTGACCTGGGGCGCCTGCACGATCCGCTCTCCAGGCGCCGGCAAATCCACGTACCATCCTGCGTACTTGGCGGCATCAAAACTGTCTCCATTAGAAGTCCTTACCTTCTGTGTATTGCCATCAATACTCAGCGACGTCCTGATCAAATCACGGCGAGCCAGGTCAGAGCGCGTTATCCCGGCGTGCTTATCAAAAATCCCATAAAAACTCTGCACCGTACTGTCAGCAATATCACCTTGATGCAGGTATTTGCCTGTTCCAAACAGCACCATTGTTTGCCGTTCCGGATACCGGATAACCGCAGGTGGCGATGTAATGGGTTGAGCAGCACCATCAACGCGAGCAGTCAGCAAAGGCTTTTTATAAGCATTTGCCCAGGCTTTCTGGCCATTCTGAGCCGCAACCCAGAGATTACCCTCCAGGTCACCGGCATAAACCCGGTCGATAATGCTGTCGCCATCCAGATCAACTTGCCGTATCGGCGACAACCCGGTTGCGCCTTCGCCCGTTTCAAAAGCGATAAAACGGTAGTTCACGCCCTCTTGCCAGGTCCCGGATAATCCGCCTTCAATGTCCAGCATGAATAAACCGGTTGCCGGCGACTCGGCGCCATAACCATTAGGCAAAAACACGGTCCACCGCTTCTCGCCCTTACCCCAATCGGCCAGGCCTATTTTCGGTGGCTCAAGCTGATAGCCCATGCGGGCGTCATCCGTTGAGCTGAATTCCCACATGGGAAGGCCGGCTGCAACATCTGCAAAGATCTTGGGCTCTGTAACGTCCAAAGCAAAAATGCCCTTGGCCCCGGTGCGAACACCACCCACCAAAACGGTGCGCCAACGTTTAAAGCCATCACTGGCACCACGGGTATGAACATCTGAGACTACGGGCGTGAGATCCACATAATAGCGGTGCTGATACCCGGGGTTAGTCAGATAGTGGAGACCACGATCATCCGCGGAAGACGCCAAAAACTCGGGAATATAAGCAAACAGCTCTTCCCCGGTATCGGCGGAAAAACCATGGAGCATGCCGTCATTAGCCCCCACATACACCATGGCCTGCCGACCATCGTATTGGCCCCGAAACTTACTGTAGCCCGCAAAGGGGCCATTGCCCGGCCATGGGAGGGACGGAGATTGAACGTAAACCGGCCGGGAATGAACCATGTCCCCAAGCAAACTTTCGCGCTGGCGCAAGCCTGCTACGGCATGCCCTTGAAAATACCTGACACGTTCAGCTGCGGTGAAATCCCCTTGGTTCAAATCATCTCGCATGCGATTGCTAAAGCCAGAAATACTTGCCGGCGCAAAAGCGACACCGTTACCAGTATCGCCGTTGTAGGTATAAAGAGCCCTGGGATTTGCTTGCAAATCACGGCCATCCAGCACTTCCCCTGCCTGCCAAAGATGAACACTGGCTTGATTCGGCTCGTAACCTATCTCCGAGGCATCCGTTGCTTTCAAACTACCGGTCCAGTGAGACGGGTTAAAACTGGCTCCGAACAAGGCTGAGTCGGGTGCGGTAGTGGTGGAACCAGATGTCAGCCCCGACTCGCTTGCCTCATTATTTGCCAGAAGATGCTTAAATGCGCCGGCAAGACGCTCACCGATATTTTCCTGGCCATCAATTCGATAAATGGTAACGGGTTGCTCACCCTCAAGATCAGGACGAACATCCTCTATGCGGCCAACCACAGCAGGATCGGGATGCTGCACCACAGGCGATTCGGCTGACCGGGCTCCGCCGAATGCAACAATGGCATTCGCCTGGCACCTGTACTGAACCGGATCGTCAGTCCCGCTGGTATTTTGAAACAACCGAAGCGCCAGTGCCTGAAGCTCCCCAAAAGCCCCACTACCGGCATGCCAGTCAGCCTCGTTCAAGTAATCAATAACCCTGCCGAGCCCTTGAGCAACCGGCCCTGTGCCACTTTCACCGGCAACCACCGCGCTATAACCCAGAAACCCGGCATGACGCTGAACCAACCCTTCCGGTTCTGAACTGCCGTTACCGGTAACACAGTTGTCTTCCAGGCCAATGCTTGCGTCACACACTTTCACCCTGGCACTGATTCGGTAAGAATAATGGTCCGCTTCGTTCCGGCCATCGGCATAGGGATACTCTTCCGGATTAAAGTCCTGCACGGGCCGCTCCGCCTCACTGCCAGAAACACCGGGGGTCACGATGATTGAGGGCCCGGCCCCGCCGGCCAGAACCGAGATTTCTGACACCGGGTAGCCGAGCTCCGTTTTAAAAGGCGCAGCACCCTGAACTACTTGAGTACCTCGAATAGTGCGTTGATGCGCCACTGTATTGTTTGTGGCCAACGCGGGCTGTAGCCAGATTTCATCATCCTCATCCCGAACCCGATTACCACCCGTCAAGGTCTGTCGATAATGATCTGCGGGTGTCGCTGTCACCCAATTAAGAAAATTGCCGCTCCACTCACCATCACCACCACAATAGCGATCTTCAGCCCGCCTGGCAGGGCGAAAGTGCCGCTCAGCCTCTCGTGCATCGAAGTGATAGAGATAGCACTTGCCTGGATCAAAATATCCAGTAAAAACGGCATCACTGCTGTAAGCACCACCATGAAGAAAACCCTCGCCACCAGCCATCGGTGCAAACACAACGGCTCCCGGCACACCTTGCGTATCTGCCAAATAAAGCGGCTTCTGCGGCATGGTTAACGCTTCAGCCCCCTGCACAAATCCGGAAGCAACGGCCATTCCCGTGGCCAGCCATAAAGTCCATTTACTCATAACCATTCCTTGCGTTCTTAATCTCCTGGGACGTTCAATCACATCTCTCTTGCGTAATAACTCTCTATCAGTCTTTGACCTTTCTCGTTTGCGCCAGCTGTCCACACCACAATCCGAAAGGCCTGTGCATTCACCTGCGGCCGGGTATGGCCGTACCCTTCAACCGCAAGACCAGTGACAGTATCTGTTCTGGTCAAGTCACCCACATGCTGAATGAAGTATTTCGGAGCAGTGCCGGAAACAGCTGTCGCGCTGCGCACGCCAACGCCGCTTTCCCAATCATGGGTTAAAGCCCCAGGCGCCGTGTCTGATGGGCCATACAGCCCATCCGTCCCGTCAAAAACGGCCAGCGTGTCGATACCGTCAAGGAACTTTTCGGCATCGTGCAAACCGGACTCAACAATCTCAATCGAGGTGATCCCACCAGCCATTCCAGCCACCATTCGTTGCTGCATAATGCTGCTCTGCATGGTGGAAGACGCCAGTAGCGTGAGAACAAGCAATAGCAACATGGAGAGAATCAACGCTGCTCCAGATTCGTGCCCACGGATCAACATCTTGTTGGTTTGCATCTTTAAATCCGGTTTCGTAATGCCGTTGTTGCGGTGTACACGCGATAAAGAAAGGTGTCATTCTCGCCGCTTGTTGTCTCCAGCGACGGGTCAGCCAGGCAATCCAGCCAACCTGGATAACAATAACTTTGATCGCCATCGGTCAGCCCCTGGATTCCGGAGCGGACTAAAAAGCTCATCCTGATAACAACGGCCTGATCAGCGTGATCCGGATCGCCTGGCGGAGACCAGACATCCACTCGCCCATCGCCATTGGCATCGCGCCCCAATTCAAACTGGAAGTCCCGAACGCCTTCCAACAGCGCAACAGGGTCAAGCAACACACCGTCCAACACCAATTCACGGCGCCCCGTTCTGGTGTTGTCTCTGAGGTAAAATATTTTTTGGTCGAGCAAATAAACCATCGCCCCCCGGGGATCGTCGTTATAGGAAGGAGTGATGGTCTTCGTGGCATTACCTGGCCCTTCACTGACATTGCCGGTGTTGTGAACCAGAACGCCATTGTTGCTGTTCACGTTGGTTACCTGAAACATGTGTCCCCGGTGACAATTGGTCACCACAACAATGTCGTTTTCAGCGAACCCACTCGCATCCTGTACTTTCAGGTTGGCTGCCGTGGGGCTCGGCTGCTGAGTCACGTTCACCCCACTTCCACTGGCAAGGCCACCGAGTATCAGCTGATCAGACTCATCCGGCCCTGTACCGTTCTCCCCATCCAGCCCCCGTAACAGCAAACCGAACTCTGACCCACTGCTATCATTCAGCAGGCTCGTGACACTGCCCTGTAATACCTCTTTTGATCCCTGGCACCCCCAGTAATCCGCGTTGCGAATTGCACGGGATAAAACTGACAGGGCCATGCGCCCGTTTTCCTGAGTGCGGGCACTGGCTGTCGCCACATCAAAGGTTTGCTTGTTGGCCAGAAAAATACGGGTAAGGCCCGCCACCAGAAGTAAAGACAGGGTCAGTGCAATCATCACCTCTACTAACGTAAAACCACGATGAATGATCCGCATCACTCACCTAGCCTCGCGGTTACGGTAAAGGTTTGCTCTTCGACATCGTTGTGGAGTTGTCTTTCCGGCCACGTGATCGAAATAACGGCCGAAGAAACAGCGGCACCTGTATTAAAAACAACCTCGCCCTTGGCAGAAGGAATATCGTGAGCCAATTGCTGCTCCCAGGCCTGCAGGTCGTCAGCGCCAAGCGGCCTGCTGTTATTGGCACGAATCAGATCAGCCATGGACTGAGCATGAAAGGCGACCTGAGACCTCAGATGTGTGTTGTTGATCTGTTTGAGGGCCAGGTACTGCATGCTGATCACACCCATCAGGCCAATCAGCAAGATAAGAAGGGAAACCACCACTTCAATCATGGTGAAGCCAAGCTGCGAATTCCGGCAGCCTGGACTTTTGAGAGGTAAGCACATCCTTGCGCTCCTTTTTTTCCTATATTTTTATTACAAGCAGCCAGCTAGAGCGGCTGACGCGGCAATTTGACCTTAATAGTATCAACCAGCTCTTATATTGGTTAAAAGCGGCTTCATGCGTAAGTTTCATAACTCAAAAGCTTGCAAAAATCAACTAACGAGATCTTTAGCGAAAGAATACAGTGAAGAGTAGACGACACCAGGCTAAGTGTCGCTAAACCTCGACGGCATCAATCCGCAGTTCGCGGGGCATGGAGAACACAATATTCTCCTCTCGCCCTGCCACTTCATGGGGCTCTTCGCCGCCTAGTTCTTTCAGGCGGTTAATCACTTCGGCAACCAGCACTTCCGGGGCTGAAGCTCCGGCGGTCACGCCAATGGCAAACTTGTCTTCAAGCCATTGCGGGTCAATCTGCGAGGCTTCGTCTATCAGGTAGGCCGGGGTGCCCATGCGCTCTGCCAGTTCCCGCAGGCGGTTGGAGTTGGAGCTGTTGGGGGAGCCCACCACCAGCATGATGTCGCAGTCGCCGGCCAGTTGTTTTACGGCATCCTGCCGGTTCTGGGTGGCGTAGCAGATGTCGTCTTTGCGGGGGCCTTCGATTTGCGGAAACTTGGCGCGCAGGGCGTCGATTACCCGGGCGGTGTCGTCCATAGACAGCGTGGTCTGGGTAACGAAGGACAGCCTGCTGGGATCTTTCACGTCCAGCTTTTGTACGTCGGCTTCGTCTTCCACCAGGTAGATGTCGCCGCCGTTGCTATGGTCGTACTGGCCCATGGTGCCTTCCACTTCCGGGTGGCCATGGTGGCCGATGAGGATGCACTCGCGGCCATCGCGGCTGTAGCGCATGACTTCCATGTGCACTTTGGTGACCAGCGGGCAGGTGGCGTCGAACACTTTCAGGCCGCGGCGGGCGGCTTCGTTCTGTACCGCCTGGGAGACGCCGTGGGCGCTGAAGATCACCAGTTTGTCATCCGGCACTTCGTCCAACTCGTCTACAAAGATGGCGCCGCGCTCCCGCAGGTTGCTCACCACAAACTTGTTGTGGACCACTTCGTGGCGCACGTAGATGGGCGCCCCGAACACGTCCAGTGCGCGGTTTACGATTTCTATGGCGCGGTCTACACCGGCACAGAAGCCACGGGGGTTAGCGAGTCGGATTTGCATAGTCAGTGTGTCGGCCCTGCTGGTTCAACGTCGATAATCTGCACTTCAAACTGCAGTGTATGCCCTGCCAGCGGGTGATTAAAGTCCACATCCACCTGATCACCTTCCACCCGTTTAACCACACCGGGCAGTTCCTGCTGGCGCGCGTCGGCGAAGGAGACCACTACGCCGGGCTCCAGCACCATGTCGGCGCTGAATTCATGGCGCTTGAAGGTCTGCACGTTGCTGGGGTTGTGCTGGCCGAAGGCTTTTTCCGGCGGTACTTCAAAGGTTTTGTGGTCGCCGGCTTTCAGGCCCATCAGGTAGGCTTCAAAGTTTTCCGGCAGGTTTTCGTCGCCGATTTCCAGGGTAGCCGGTTCTTTGTCGAAGGTGGTGTCCACGGTTTCGCCGTCTTCAAACTTGAGGGCGAAGTGCAGTTTTACGCGGGTTCCCTTGTCGATGGGCAGTTCTTTCATGGCAATCAGTTGCTCCTGTCGGCATTGCCGCTGTCGTCAGCGGGTTTGCGGAATGCGTCGATGATCATCATGGCAGCGCCGATGGTGATGGCAGTGTCGGCCAGGTTGAAGGCCGGGAAGTGCCAGTCCTGCCAGTAGAAATGCAGGAAATCCACCACGTAGCCATGCACCACCCGGTCGTATACGTTGCCAATGGCGCCACCGAGGATCAATACGATGGCGATGGCAGTCCAGGTTTCATGGGCTTTGAGTTTTCTCAGCCAGCCTGTCAGCACCACGCTGACCACAACAGCCAGAGTCACGAAGAACCAGCGCTGCCAGCCGGCGGCGTCTGCCAGGAAGCTGAACGCGGCGCCGGTGTTGTGCAGCAGGGTCAGGTTGAAGCTGGGCAGCACCGGTACCGGGTTACCGTAGGTGAGCATGGCGGTGGCCATGGCCTTGGTACCCAGGTCGATGGCGACCACCAGTACTGCCAGCCACAGCCACTTCAGTTTGCTGCCTGCCCTGCCCTCAGTCATGACAGCGTCCATCAGGCGTAGGCGCGGGTTTCGCCCGGGCCTTCCACGTTGGTTACGCAGCGGCCACACAGGTCACTGTACTGCTCGTTCTGGCCCACGTCTTCACGGTGATGCCAGCAGCGCTCGCACTTGGCGTGGGAAGCCGGGGTTACTTTCACCAGCAGGCCTTCCACGTTGGTTTGCTCCACGCCGGCCGCATCGCTCACCGGCTTTACGGTGGCTTCGGAGGTGATCAGCACAAAGCGCAGCTCTTCACCCAGGTGGTTCAGGCGCTCGGCCAGGCTATCTTCGCAGTACAGGGTCACCTCAGCACTCAGCGAGCCCTTGATTTCACCGCGGGCCCGAACGTCTTCCAGGCACTTGTTCACCGCTTCTTTCACGGCGTAGATTTCACGCCAGTAGTCACGGCCCAGCTCGAAGTCTGCCGGCAGTGCCGTCAGGCCTTCGTACCAGGTTTCGTAGAATACGGTGTCGCCACGTTTGCCCGGCAGGTGCTGCCAGATTTCGTCGGCGGTGAAGCTGAGGATCGGGGCAATCCAGCGTACCAGGGCTTCCGCCACATGGTACAGGGCGGTCTGGCAGGAGCGACGCGCCAGGCTGTCGGCCTGGGTGGTGTACTGGCGGTCTTTGATGATGTCCAGATAGAAACCGCCCAGAGTGGCTTCGCAGAAGTTGTACACCTTCTGGTAAATCCGCAGGAAGGCATAGTTGCCGTAGTCTTCGTGCAGTTCGTTCTGCAGCTGCAGGGCACGGTCCACCATCCAGCGGTCCAGGGCGATCATGTCTTCCGGCGCTACCATGTGCTGTTCCGGATCAAACCCGGTCAGGTTGCTGAGCAGGAAGCGGGCGGTGTTACGGATACGGCGGTAACCGTCTGCCGTCTGGCGCAGGATGTCCTTGGATACAGTCATCTCGCCGCTGTAGTCGGTGGCGGATACCCACAAGCGCAGGATGTCGGCACCCAGTTCGTTCATCACTTCCTGGGGGGCGATCACGTTGCCCATGGATTTGGACATCTTGTGGCCCTTGCCGTCCACGGTGAAGCCGTGGGTCAGCACCTGCTTGTACGGGGCCACGCCGTTCATGGCGATGGAGGTTTTCAGGGATGACTGGAACCAGCCACGATGCTGGTCGGAGCCTTCCAGGTACATATCGGCCGGGAACTGGCCCAGTTCTTCGCGTACCCGGAGTACGGAGTCGTGGGTGACGCCGGAATCAAACCATACGTCCAGGGTATCCAGCACTTTTTCGTACTGGTCGGCGTCTGCGCCCAGCAGTTCGTTCTGGTCGATGTCGTACCAGGCGTCGATGCCGCCGGTTTCCACCGCCTCGGCCACTTTCTCGATCAGCGCCTGAGTGTTCGGGTGCAGCTCCTGGGTTTCCTTGTGAATAAACAGGGTGATCGGCACACCCCAGGTGCGCTGGCGGGAGATACACCAGTCCGGGCTCTGCTCGAACATGGCTTCAATACGGTTCTGGCCCCAGCCCGGAACCCAGCGGATGCCCTTGATGGCTTCCAGGGCATCGGCGCGCAGGTTGAGCTTGTCCATGCTGATGAACCACTGGGGGGTGGCCCGGTAGATCAGCGGGGTCTTGGTACGCCAGCAGTGCGGGTAGCTGTGGCGGAATTTCTCGGCCCGCACCAGCTTGCCTTCACGCTCCAGGGCGGCACAAACCGGCTCGTCGGCCTTGTACACGTGCACACCGGCAAACTCGCCGGCCGCTTCGGTGTAGGTGCCGTCGGCTTTTACCAGGTTGATGGTTCCAATGCCGTAGGCCTTGCCTACTTCAAAGTCTTCCATACCATGGTCCGGCGCGGTGTGTACGGCACCGGTACCGGCATCCAGGGATACATGATCACCCAGCAGCACCGGCACCTGCTTGTCGTACACCGGGTGGTGCAGCAGCTGGTTTTCCAGGGCAGAACCGGCCACGTTGGCCAGCACTTTGTAGTCTTCCACGCCCCAGCGAGCCATGATGCCCTGCACCATGTCGGTGGCCAGGATCATGCGCTCGGCGCCGTGGCCCACATCTACCTGTACCAGTGCGTATTCGATATCGGCACCGATGGACACCGCCTGGTTGGCGGGGATGGTCCAGGGGGTGGTGGTCCAGATCACCAGGGAGACATCGCCCTCGCCTTCGCTGGTTCCGAAGGTGTTCAGCACGGCGTCCTGGTCGACGGCGGTAAAACGCACGTCGATCTGGGTAGAGGTTTTGTCCTGGTATTCAACTTCGGCTTCTGCCAGTGCGGACTGACCAACCACACTCCAGTAAACCGGCTTGAATCCACGCACCAGGTGGCCCTTGGCCACGATCTTGCCCAGCGCCCGCACGATGCCCGCTTCTACTTTCGGGTCCATGGTCAGGTAGGGCTTGTCCCACTCACCCATCACGCCCAGGCGGATAAAGTCGGCTTTCTGGCCTTCGATCTGCTTGGTGGCGTAATCGCGACAGGCCTGGCGGAAGGTTTTGTAGTCCACCTTCACACCGGCTTTGCCGATTTCCTGCTCTACCTTGTGCTCGATCGGCAGGCCGTGGCAATCCCAGCCGGGCACGTAGGGTGCGTCAAAGCCCATAAAGCTGCGGGATTTCACGATCATGTCTTTCAGGATCTTGTTGACCGCATGCCCGATGTGAATGCTGCCGTTGGCGTAGGGAGGGCCATCGTGCAGGATGAACTTTTCCCGGCCTTCGCGCTGCTTGCGCAGGTTGCCGTACACGTTCAGATCCTGCCAGTGCTTGAGCATGTCCGGCTCGCGCTTGGCCAGGTTACCGCGCATGGGAAACGCGGTTTCCGGCAGATTCAGGGTATGCTTGTAGTCGCTCATGTCTTTGTGCGTACTCTTGGTTGGTCAGTTGAATCAGGTTTCCGACGTGGCGGGGTTATCCGCCAGCCAGGCCCGGGCATTGTCAAAATCCCGGGCGATCTGTTGGCGGAGTTCGTCAACAGAGTCGAATTTCACTTCGTCCCGCAGGCCATGGCGGAACACGACTTCCAGGTGCTGGCCATAAAGTGTGCCAGCAAAGTCAAACAGGTGCACTTCCAGCGACGGACGTTTGCCGTCGACCGTGGGGCGCAGGCCGATGTTGGCTACGCCGTCGCACCATTCGCCGGTTTCCAGACGGGCCCGCACCACGTAAACGCCCCGCAGTGCCGGCATCTGGTTCAGCAAAATATTGGCGGTGGGCGCGTTGAGTTGCCGGCCCAACTGGCGGCCATAAACAATGCGGCCATGGATGCGGTAAGGGTGCCCAAGCAGGCGCTCGGCCTCTTCCAGGCCATTCACATTCAGGGCATTGCGCACCCGGGTACTGCTGACACGCTCGCCATCAACGGTCACTGTACGGGTGTTCTCCACCGTAAAGCCCCGCTCCTGCCCCACGCTTTGCAGCAGTTTAAAATCGCCGGCTCGGTCGCAACCGAAGCGGAAGTCGTCACCCACCACCAGGTGACGAACACCCAGGCCGCTGACCAGTACATCTTCAATAAAGCCCATACCGGAATAGCTGCGGAAGGTTTCATCAAAGCGGATGCACAGCACCATGTCCACGCCTTCGGCCAGCAGGGCCTCGAATTTCTGGCGGAACGGCATCAGCCGGGGTGGTGCCTCGGCACCCTGAAAGAATTCCCGGGGCTGCGGCTCGAAAATCATCACCGCCGCAGGCACGCCCAGCTGAGAAGCTTTCTGTTTGACCTGATCAATAATGGTTTTATGGCCCAGATGCACGCCATCGAAGTTGCCGATGGTGGCCACGCAGCCGCCGGCCAGCGGGGAACCCGCTTGCCCGGACAGGCGCTTAAGATTGGTCAGGCCTCGAATCAGACGCATGTACTGCGAACCTTAACTTGCCAGCTGGCTTTTTGGCGCACCGGCCCGAGAGGCGATACGCTGGTGAGAAAACGCGCGATTATACCCCATGCAGGGGTATGGTAGAAATCTTGCGGCAGCTTACTTCTGGCGGAATTGGCGAACCCGCACGCCCGCCAGCGCCAGCGCCACGAAATAGGCCCCAACTCCGGCCACCACCAGAATACCCATATCGGTTGCCCGCTGCAGGCCGCTGGCCGCCAGCCAGTCGGCTACCGGCACATTCAGCCAGAGCACCACCGCAGCCAGGGCGGCATTGGCCACGGCCAGCTGCATCAGGAACTTCGGCCAGCCGGGCTGGCTTTTCCAAGCGCCTTCCTTACGCAGCCCACGCCAGAGCAGATAACCATTCAACCAGGCCGACATGGATGTAGCCAGCGCCAGCCCGGCATGGGCCAGGGGCACAATTAACGCCAGGTTGAACGCCATATTGGCCACCATGGCGATCACCCCGATCTTGACCGGGGTTTTGGTGTCTTCCCGGGAGAAAAAGCCCGGCGCCAGCACCTTGATCAGCATGAAGGCCAGCAAGCCGGCGGAATAAGCCCGCAAACTCTGGGCCGACATAGCCACATCCCGGTCGGTCACCTCGCCGTAATGGAACAGGGTGGCAATCAACGGCTCCGCCAGCAGGGCCAGTGCCACGGCCGCCGGAAGGCCGATCAGCAGAACGGCCCGCACGGCCCAGTCGAGGGTTGCAGCAAACTGGTCTTCCGAAGCCGCCGCGTGCTTGCGGGACAAACTGGGCAGAATGACCGTAGCGATGGCAATACCGAACACACCCAGCGGCAGCTCAGACAACCGGTCTGAGTAATACAGCCAGGACACGCTGCCGGTTTGCAGGAACGACGCCAGCACCGTGTCCAGCAACAGGTTGATCTGGCTGACCGACACGCCGAACAACGCCGGGGCCATCAACTTGAGAATCCGGCTGACACCCTCGTGTTTGTAGTCCACCCGGGGCCTTGGCAGCAGGCCCAGGCGCATCAGGAACGGCAACTGGAAAAACAGCTGCAGGGCACCGGCGATGAAGACACCCCAGGCCAGCGCCATTACCGGCTCATTCATTACCGGAGTCAGGAAAATGGCGGCGGCGATCATAGCCAGGTTCAGCAACACCGGGGTAAACGCAGGTACCGCGAACCGGTCGTAACTGTTCAGGATGCCGCCGGCAAAGGCGGTCAGTGAAATCAGCAACAGGTACGGAAAGGTAATACGCAGCATGTCGCTGGTCAGGGCGAATTTGACGTCATCATCCAGGAACCCCGGGGCAAACACCGCCGTCAGTACCGGCGCACCAAGCATGGCCACCAGCGTAACCGCCAGCAAGACCAGCCCGAGGGAGCCGGCCACTGCATCCACCAGGCGCTTCACTTCGGAGATATCCTGGTTTTCCCGGTAAGACGACAACACCGGTACAAAGGCCTGGGAAAACGCCCCTTCGGCGAACAGGCGGCGCAGGAAGTTGGGAATCTTGAACGCCACGAAGAAAGCATCGGCCCCGGCACCCGCCCCGAAATAGCGGGCAATCACCATATCCCGCACCAGCCCCAGCACCCGGGACAGCATGGTCATGATGCCGACCACGCCGGATGAGCGCAGTAATCCCGGCGCTTTCGGGGGTTCCTTAACGGCAGGCTGTTGTTCTGTTGGTCGGGGTTCCGAAGACATGGTTTGAGCGTCCAGAATACCGGCTTCGGGCCGGGGTGGCGTTTCGGTAATCCACAAGGCGGGGCTTGTTGCGGGCCCGGGCCCCGTGAGACGATGCGGGAGTGTACCACAGGCCTCCGGAGCAGAGGGATTACCGGCGGCTTCGGCCTTGACATTTCGGGCGTTCAGCGGCATAGTTCCGCGTCATTTATTTCGACGCGCTGGTTTTGGCGCGCCCGCGATCTAAACATATTCGATTTTTTAGCAACGAATTTCAGGAGTTTTACGGTGGCAAATTCCCCGCAAGCCAAAAAGCGCGCTCGTCAGAACGAGAAAAACCGCAAGCACAACGCCAGCCTGCGTTCCATGGCACGTACTTACATGAAGAAAGTAGACGCCCAGATCAAAGCTGGCGACTACGAAGGTGCCCAGGCCGCCCTGAAGCAGGCCCAGCCTGTTCTGGACAGCATGGTTAACAAAGGCATCTTCGCCAAGAACAAGGTAGCTCGTCATAAGAGCCGCCTGAACGCCAAGATCAAGGCTCTGAAAGCTGCCTGATCCTTGCGCTCATAAAAAAACCGGCTTCGTGCCGGTTTTTTTGTGCCTGAAATCCGGCTGAAGCGCCGGAAAAGCCTAGACCACTACCAGGTTATCCCGGTGAATCATTTCCTCATCGGAAATATAGCCCAGCACCTCTGCAATGCGATCACTTGAGCGACCGGCGATTGCCCGGGCCTCGTCGGCATCGTAGTTCACCAGCCCCCGGGCAATTTCTTTACCGCTCAGATCTGTGCAGGATACCATCTCGCCCCGGCGAAACTGGCCGGTGACCGCCTTCACACCCACCGGCAACAGGCTTCTGCCGCCCTGACGCAGCACTTTTACCGCACCGTCATCCAGGGTCAGCTTGCCACGGGTTTGCAGGTGGCTGGCAATCCACTGTTTGCGGGCGGCCATTCTGCCCTGCTCCGGCAGCAACAGGGTGCCGATCACATCGCCCTGGCGCAGCCGGGCAATGGCGTGCTCGATGCGACCACCCACAATCACGGTAAAGGCACCGGAGCGGGCGGCCAGCCGTGCTGCCCGAAGCTTGGTAAGCATGCCACCGCGCCCAAGGGCACCGGCACCGCCTCCGGCCATGGCATCCAGGTCCCGGTCTTCGGCCTTGCGTTCGGTGACCAGTTCGGCGTCTTCGTGCTTGCGGGGGTCTTTATTGAACAGCCCCAGCTGGTCGGTGAGGATGATCAGGCCATCGGCCTCGATCAGGTTAGCCACCAGCGCGCCCAGAGTGTCGTTGTCACCGAAACGAATTTCGTCGGTGACCACCGTGTCGTTTTCGTTCACGATCGGCACCACGCCGTAATCCAGCAGGGTGCGCAGGGTGCTGCGGCCGTTCAGGTAGCGTTTGCGGTCGGAAAGGTCGTCGTGGGTGAGCAAAATCTGGGCGGTGTGAATGTCGTGGCGCTTGAACTGGGCTTCCCAGGTTTGCACCAGGCCCATCTGGCCGACCGCCGCCGCAGCCTGCAATTCGTGCAGATGTTGGGGCCGGGTTTGCCAGCCCAGACGGCTCATGCCTTCAGCGACTGAACCGGAAGACACCACCACCACTTCGACACCTTCGCCGATCAGTTCGGCGATCTGGTCTACCCACAGCCCCAGGGCTGCCACATCCAGCCCTTTTCCGTCGTTGGTAAGCAAGGCACTGCCGATCTTGATAACCAGGCGACGGGCCTTTCGGAGCTGGAGGCGTTCACTCATGGTAGCGGTACTGTCTCTTCAGATTGTTACTCGGGGGCGTAGACCACTTCAACGTCGTAATCGTCGTCGTCAAAGTCGTCATCTTCATCGTCTTCACGGGCGGCGCGGCGGGCCTTGCGATCTTCCTCGATCTTGGCACGGGCTTCTTCGTCCATTCGGCGACGACGGGCCGCTTCCTGCTCTGCGAAGTCCGGGTTCTCGGCTTCGGCTTCCGCCTGTTCTTCAATCCAGCGCATGACTGCCTGAACCAGGGGCTTGGTACCTTCACCGGTCAACGCAGAAACCCGGAACACCGGGCCATCCCAGCCAAGCTCGTCCACAATAGCCTGGCAGTGCGCCTCGCGGTCCTCTTCCGGCACCATGTCCACTTTGTTCAGCACCAGCCAGCGCGGGCGGCTGGCCAGGGTTTCACTGAACTTTTCCAGTTCGTGGGCGATAGCCTTTACCGCTTCAACCGGGGAGGAGCCGTCATAGGGCGCCACATCCACCAGGTGCAACAGCAAGCGGGTACGCACCAGGTGTTTCAGGAATCGGATACCCAGGCCGGCACCTTCAGCGGCACCTTCAATCAGGCCGGGAATATCGGCAATCACGAAGCTCTGGTGCGCCTGCACACTGACCACGCCCAGATTGGGAACCAGCGTGGTGAACGGATAATCCGCCACTTTCGGACGGGCCGCGGAAACAGAGCGGATAAAGGTGGACTTACCGGCATTGGGCAAACCCAGCAAGCCAACATCCGCCAGCACTTTCAGCTCCAGGCGCAGGTTACGCAATTCGCCTTCAGAGCCCTTGGAGGTCTGGCGCGGCGCGCGGTTAACCGATGACTTGAAGCGGGTATTGCCCAGGCCGTGAAAACCACCCTGTGCCACTTTCAGTCGCTGGCCTTCCTTGGTGAGGTCACCCAGAACTTCGTGGGTGTCCATATCCACCACGGTGGTACCAACCGGTACCGGCAACACCAGGTCTTCGCCCTTGGTGCCGGTGCAGTTGCGGCCGGAGCCGGGCTCGCCGTTCTGGGCCTTGTGTTTGCGCTGGAAGCGGTAATCGATCAGCGTGTTCAGGCCGCTGTCTGCTTCCAGATAGACGGAACCGCCATCCCCGCCGTCGCCGCCGTCCGGGCCGCCTTTCGGCACGTATTTTTCCCGCCTGAAACTCAGGCAGCCATGACCGCCCTTGCCGGCTTCAACAATGATGGTGGCTTCGTCTACAAATTTCATACGCCAAATGCCTTTGCATAAACTAAAAAGCCCCGCAGCCTCAAGGAAGCTTTGCGGGGCTCCGGATTCACCTGAGGGCTGATCAGATCAGCATATCAGGCAAACCCAAGGTTCGACAGAACCGGATCGCCGCTGCTTACGCAGCCGGAACGATGCTTACGAACTTGCGGTTCTGCGGGCCTTTGGTTTCGAACTTCACCTGACCTTCCGCTTTCGCGAACAGGGTGTGGTCCTTGCCAATGCCTACGTTGCTGCCAGCGTGGAAACGAGTGCCACGCTGACGGATGATGATGCTGCCTGCAGTTACAGTCTCGCCGCCGTAGCGCTTGACACCAAGTCGTTTAGACTCGGAATCGCGACCGTTACGGGTACTACCTGCTGCCTTTTTATGAGCCATTACCAGCCTCCTTCATTAAGGGGTTATTCGAGGGCTTAGCCCTGGATACCCGTGATCTTTACTTCAGTAAACCACTGACGGTGGCCCTGACGCTTCATGTGATGCTTACGACGACGGAACTTGATGATGTTGATCTTGTCGTGACGACCGTGGCTAACCACTTCAGCGGTAACCTTGGCGCCTTCAACTACCGGAGCGCCAACTTTTACGTCGTCGCCGCTGGCAACCAGAAGAACACGATCGAACTCAACAGAGCCGCCGGTTTCAACTTCCAGCTTTTCCAGCTTCAGAGTTTCGCCTTCCTTTACACGGTGCTGCTTACCACCGCTAACAATAACTGCGTACATTCATAGTCTCCGCGATTGACCCATCCCTGCTCTTATCCACCTGGTTCTAAGGGAAGCGCTCTGGCGACCCTATTGCAGGGAGCGCAGGTTGGGATGAGTTGGGCGCGTGATTGTACGAAAAGCCGCCGGGCAATACAAGCCGGATTCCGGTTCAAGTTGACACTGTAGGCAGCAATACCTAGCATTGCCGCGACCTGCCCGAAAACTCAACGAAAACACCAGCAAGGGACGTTTCAGCCCGATGACAGCCCAGCGTATCCATGACACCGTGGCGGATGACTTCAGCCGCGTTAATGACCTGATTATCAAGCGGCTTGCCTCGGATGTCCCGATGGTGGAAAAAATCGCCCACTATATTATCGAGAGTGGCGGTAAGCGCCTGAGACCCTTACTGGTTTTGCTGTCCAGCCGGGCCGCGGGCTACGGCCAGGACGACCACCTGAAGCTGGCAGCGGTCATCGAATTCCTGCACACCGCCACCCTGCTGCACGACGATGTGGTGGACACCTCGGACATGCGCCGGGGCCGCAGCACCGCCAACGCCAAGTGGGGCAACGCCCCGAGCGTGCTGGTAGGTGATTTCCTGTATGCCCGGGCCTTCGAGATGATGGTGGAGCTGGAAAGCCTGCCGATCATGAACGTGCTGTCCCACGCCACGGCGGTGATTGCCGAGGGCGAGGTGATGCAGCTGATGAACGTGAAGAACCCGGACCTCACCGAAGAGCAGTACATGGTGGTTATCCATAACAAGACGGCCATGCTGTTCGAAGCATCTTCCCACACCGGCGCACTGCTGGCCGGAGCGGACCCGGAACAGGAAGCCGCCCTGAAAGACTACGGCAAGCACCTGGGCCTGGCATTCCAGCTGGTGGACGACGTACTGGATTACCTGGGCGATGCCGAAGCCATGGGCAAGAACGTGGGCGATGACCTGGCCGAAGGCAAGACCACCCTGCCACTGATTTACGCCATGGCCAACGGCAGCGACGAAGAGCGACAGCTGATTCGCCAGGCTATTCGCAAGGGTGGGCTGGATGACCTGCCGAAGGTTCTGGACATCGTGAAGGCCTCCGGCGCCATTGAATACACCATGGCGAAAGCAAAAGAACAGGCGCAGATCGCGAAAGACCTGCTGGCCTGCCTGCCGGAGTCCGAGCACCGGCAATCACTGGAGCTGCTGACCGAAGTGGCGGTGGCCCGGGTCAGCTGAGTCTCTATCAGCCGAGGTGCCCTCGCCCGTGAGGCGCATCAAAATCCAGCTCCGGCCCCACCGGCACGATCTGGGTGGGGTTGATGGTGCGCTGGCTCACGTAGTAGTGCTGCTTGATCTGGCGAATATCCACCGTCTCTGCCACGCCCGGCACCTGATACAGCTCCCGCAAATAACCGGACAGGTTCGGATAATCCCGGATCTGCTGGCGATTGCATTTGAAGTGGCTGTAATACACCACATCAAACCGTATCAGCGTGGTGAACAAGCGCCAGTCGGCTTCGGTGATCTGGCTGCCAGTGACATAGCGCTGGCTCTCCAGTTTCGCTTCCAGCCAGTCCAGTGATTCAAACAGCGCCTTGTAGGCCTCTTCGTATTTGTCCTGGGCGGTGGCAAAACCGGCCTTGTATACGCCGTTGTTGACTGTGTCGTATACCCGCTCGTTTACTGCCTCGATTTCACTGCGCAGACTTTCCGGGTACAGGTCCAGATCCGCGTTTACGCCATCCAGTTCATTAAACGCCGAATTGAACATGCGAATGATATCAGCGGATTCATTGCTGACGATGGTTTCCTGCTGCTTGTCCCACAATACAGGAACGGTTACCCGCCCTGAATAATCCGCCGCCGCGCGGGTGTATACCTGATGCATGAACTCTGAGTTGTACAGATGGTCCTGATGCTCCGCATCCCCGGGCCGGAACTCCCAGCCGTTCTCGACCATATCCGGGTGTACCACAGACACACCGATGTGCGGCTCCAGGCCCTTGAGTTTGCGGAAGATCAAGGTCCGGTGCGCCCAGGGGCAGGCCATGGATACGTACAGGTGATAACGGCCGCTTTCCGCCGCGAAACCGCCCTCACCCGCAGGCCCGGCGGAGCCGTCTGGTGTTACCCAGTTACGGAAGCGGGCGGCTTCACGCTCAAACTTGCCGCCGGTTTTGTCGGTGTCGTACCACTGGTCGTGCCATTTACCATCTACTAGTAAGCCCATGTGGGACTCCTTGTTTTTGGCCACGGAATCCACGGAAGGACACGGAAAAAAGAAAAATGATTTGCCACGAAATCCACTAAAGAACACGAAATTAAAGACAAAGATATTTTAGGTTTTTAGTCAGTAATCTTTGTTCGTGTTTTTTCGTGGATTTCGTGGCAAAAAAATCTTTAGGTCTTTATTTTTCCGTGTCCTTCCGTGGATTCCGTGGCAAAGAATTTTTACAACCTGACGACAGACTAACCCCTGCCCTGCTACGCTGATAGCAAGCATTTCTGGCAAACACTTTCAGATAATTCGAACATGCATACAGCCATCACCATAGACGCACTTAAAGTACTGGACGCCATTGACCGCAAGGGCAGTTTTGCCGGGGCGGCGGGGGAGTTGTTCCGGGTGCCTTCGGCCATCAGTTACACGGTTCAGAAGCTCGAAGAAGATCTCAACGTCAGTATCTTTGACCGTAGCGGCCACAAAGCCGTGCTGACTCCGGCAGGGCGTTACCTGCTGGAGGAAGGACGGTCTTTGCTTGAGGCGGCGGAGAACCTGGCCCACTCCACCCGCCAGGTGGCGGAAGGCTGGGAAACGCGGTTGCGGATCGGGTTTAACTCGCTGATGCCGGCAGACTGCCTGCTTCCCGCCATTGAGGCGTTTTACCAGCTCGGGGTGCCGGTGGATGTGCAGATTGTGGAAGAGGTTTTCGCCGGTGCCTGGGATGCCCTGCAAAGCCGGCGCGTGGATATGATTGTGGGTGCAGACCAGCTCAGCAAGCCGGCCGGCAGTTTTACTACCAAGGCGCTGGGCGAGGTGCCGTTTGTGTTTGCGGTGGCCGCCAACCATCCGCTGGCAAACGCGAAAGAGCCTCTGGCGGAGGCGGATATTGCACCCTATCCGGCCGCCGTTGCGGCGGATACTTCCCGCTCACTACCACCCGGCCATGCGGGTATTTTCCGCAGGCAGCGAACGCTTACGGTCAGTAATATTGATCAGAAAATTGCCGTTCAGGAGGCCGGGCTCGGCGTTGGCTGGCTGCCAGTACCCCGCATCCGGGAGCAGCTCGCCCGTGGTTCTCTGGTTGCCAGGGAAGTGCACGAACCAAGGCCGGCCATTGCCATCCACCTGGCTCGGCACAGCGAAGACAAGGGCAAGGCCCTGATGTGGTTCTGGGATTACCTGGGCAATGACAACGGCATCCAGAACTGGCTTCAGCCGGAATAAATACCGGGCAGCCAGGCCAACCGGCAGCCCGGGTGTTTGCGATATACTCGGCCACCCGTATCGTTAAAAGTGACACACAAGGGAGTGCGCTCAATGCGTCAGCTGTCGGAACTGGATGCCTCGTTCCTGTACCTGGAGTCGGAAACCACGCCCATGCATATTGGCGGCGTGTATCTGTTCGACGCCAGCGACCTGCAATACCCCCTGGCATTCAGCACCTTTGTCGCGTATCTGCGCAGCCGCCTGCACGTGGTTCCCCTGTTCCGGCAGAAGCTCAAGGAAATCCCCCTGCGCCTGGGGCGCCCCTACTGGATTGATGACCCGGATTTCAGCATCGAGCGGCACCTGGCCTATGTGAACCTGGGCGAACACGGCAAGCAGTCGAGCCTGATGTCGCTGGCCTCCAAAATCCTGGAAGAACCCCTGAAACGGGACCGTCCGCTGTGGCACATCACCTTCGTGGATGGCTTCAAGCTGGACGACCGGGAAGGCGAGAAAGAAGGCTTTGCCCTGATCGTAAAGCTGCACCACGCGGCTATCGATGCCTTCAGTGGCGAGGAAATCATGGGTAAGCTGCTGGAATACACGCCAGAGCCGCGTGCCATTCCCCAGCCCCGGCCCTGGCTGCCCCGGCCGGAACCGTCTGAAGAACGGGTGTTTCTGCAGGCCGGCGCCAATATGCTGAAAACCCCGATGCAGTTTGCCTCGCTGGCTTACAATGCCGCCGAAGTCACCGCTCGCGGGCTCGTCCACCGGCAGCTTCGCAAGCTGCCCTTGCCGCTACCCCTGTTCACCGCACCCCACAGCCCGTTTAACCGGCAGATCACCGCCAACCGGCGGCTGGTTTCCACCCAGGTAAGTCTGTCCCGGCTGAAAGCCATCAAATCCAGCCTGGCTGACGTAACCCTGAACGATGTGGTTCTGGGCCTGTGTGCCGAAATCCTGCGCCGCTACCTGCTTGTGCAGGATAACGGCACCGACCGCTCACTGGTCGCCATGACACCCATCTCCGTGCGCTCCAGCAGTCTGCGACGGGCTACCGGCAACCAGATGTCTGCCATGCTGCTGGACCTGGCCACCACCGAGCCCAACCCGGCCGCGCGGATTCGCCGCATTCATCGCAACGCGGTGGATTCGGAACCCTACCGCGAAGCCATTGCCGCCGACCGGCTCACCGAACTGCTGCCCTCTACCCTGCTGGCGCTCTCGGCCCGGCTGTATTCGGAACTGCAGGTGGCCCAGCGCTACCAGCCCCTGTTCAACCTGCCCATTACCAATGTACCTGGCCCACAGGTGCCACTGTTCCTGCAAGGCGCCAGGCTGGTACAGCAGTTCAACAGTGCACCGCTGTTCGACAGCATGGGGCTGGTAATTGTTGCGGTGAGCTATCAGGGCCAGCTGACCCTCAACTTCACCCTGTGCCCGGATGTGGTGGCGGATGGCGATGCATTTAAAGCGTTAACCGAGGAAAGCCTGGCCAGCATAGAAGAGGCGGTCGCCTCACTGGGCCCGGATGAAGGTAACGAGTTGCCGGCGAGCGGCAGCCAGAGCCTGACTGACGAACTGATGAACTACATGGAAGGTTTTCTGAAGAATGGTCTGAAGCGCTTCAAACGCTAAGTGAAAAGGCCGGGAACTGTGCCCGGCCTTTTGCGAACTTATTCGAACGCCCAGCGCAGGAACTCACGCTTTTCTTCTTCAGTGGCGTCGCCCCACAGGGCCTTCATCCGGTCCAGCGTTGATCCGGATTGCGCATCACCGCTCACGCCACTACCCGCCGGAACCGGGGTGCGGGCAGCCTTGCGTGCGGCCTGCGCATCCCACTCGCCTGAACTGGCAACCACTTCGCCGCTGCGATTCACCAGATCGGCTGAGAAGTCTTCCATCAGCGTCTCGGCTTCCTGGCGACTGGACGGCCTGGTGAAACTGAACCGATATTCTTCGCCGGCTACCGCATTAAAGCTCACCTGCTGCGGCTTGCTTTCAACGATGTGCACCTTGGACTCGCCGTTATCAACCACGCCGGCCTTGGCCCAGATGGTTTTATAGGTAAACACCACCTGATTCTGGCCCGGCAGCAAGCCGTAATCCAGCGCCAGGTCGTCCATCAGAAAGTTGGTCATTTCGCGACCGTTCACCTGCACAACGGTGATTTCTCCGGGCGACTTCAGCACCGCAGCATCTGCAGCTTCGGCGGGATCACCCTGCCAGGTATCAATGCGCGCAAGGGAGGAAGCACAGCCCACCAGGGTGACGCTGAGCATTAAAACCACCAGCTTGAAAAACCCGCGAACGTGACACATACTCATTTAGCTCCTTTTCCATAGGACGGCCCTTCAGTGGGCCAGGACACGTGACTGACAACTGCCAAGCATTCTGAACATACTCGGGGCTCAGGGCAAGAACGTCAAACCTTAAACTGCGCAATCAAAGCTCGGGAGGTTACCATGGACACCCAGCGAAGAACCGGAGAAGACGGACCACCACCCTTTCGCAGCAGCCGATTTTTCTGTGTTGGCAGCAAGTGGTATTTCACCACCCGGGAAGGCTTTGACAGCGGCCCCTTCGCCACCCGTGAGCGAGCGGAAATCGGGCTGAAGCGGTTCCTGCACGTGGTGCGTATGCTGCCAGACGAGCCGCAGCTGCACTGAACAGCACCGTTAGACGATATAGGGCATCACCCAGGTGTCGATTCCCCACAGGCAGGCCAGCGCCATGATGCCTGCGACGACGTCATCCACCATAATTCCCAGCCCGCCGGGTAGCCGGGCATCCAGCCAGTTTATAGGCCAGGGCTTGAGCACATCAAAGAAGCGGAACAGCATGAACGCCATCAGCACGCCGTAAATCTGGTCCGGGAACAGCCCCAGGGCAATCCACATGCCCACAAACTCGTCCCATACAATGCCACCGTGGTCGTGCACTTTCAGGTCGTCGGCGGTTTTACCGCACAACCAGATCCCCGCCAGAAATGCAGCCAATACCACCAGCCAGTAGGCCATCGGTGGCAACCAGGCGAAGGCATACCACACAGGAATAGCGGCCAGGCTACCCCAGGTGCCAGGTGCTTTCGGCGCAGCACCACTGCCAAAGCCGAAGGCCAGGAAATGCACCGGATGGCGCAAAAAGCCCGGCGGCAGGATGGCGGCAGGAGCATCCGGCTCATGCATCAAGTTATCGTCTGTCAATCAGACCTCCCGAAATGGTCATATCCCTGGGTTTGATAGCCGGCGGGCGCGCCTGCTAACGTCAGCCGCGGCTCCGGCACAATCCGGCCGATCACCGTCAGTTGTTCACGGACTGGCGCAGGCAGCGCGGCCAGTGCTTCCGGGGCGATGGTCAGGCACAGCTGGTAGTCGTCACCGGCGGTCAGGGCCAGGTCCAGCGCCCGCGCTCCCTGCAACTGCCTGAGCTCTTCCGACATCGGAATGCTGGCCACATCCAGTTCGGCGCCCACACCAGACGCCTCCAGAATGTGCTGTAAGTCTGCCAGCAGGCCGTCAGAAATATCGATAGCTGCGCTGGCCTTACCGGCCAGGCTTGCCCCGAGTTTCAGTTGAGGTTGCGGGCTATGGTAGCTGGCCAGCAGGGCCCTTTGCCGTGCGCCCGGTTCCGGATCCTCAAGGTAGTCCAGCGCAGCACCGGCGTTGCCCAGCGGGCCGGTTACGCATACCCGGTCACCCTCTCGGGCGCCGGAGCGCAACAAAGCCTGGCCGGCCCTTACGGTGCCATGAACCTGGATAATGATCGTTAACGGGCCTCGGGTGGTGTCACCGCCGGCCAGGGTAATACCGAACGCCTGGCTGGCCCGGGACAGCCCTTCGGCAAAGCCCGCCAACCAGGCGGAATCTGCTTCTGGCAGGCTCAGGGCCAGGGTAAAGCAGACAGGCTCGGCACCCATGGCCGCCAGGTCACTGACGGCTACTGCCAGTGCCCGCCACCCAAGGTGGGAAGGAGCATAGTGAGGGGGAAAGTGGACACCCTCTACCAGGGTATCCACTGAAAACACCAGGTCCCGGCCCGGCGGCACCCGCTGGATGGCGCAGTCATCTCCGGGGCCAAGCACAAGCTGATCGTTCCTGGCGTTGCTTGCCAGCGGCTGGAAGTACTGCCGGATCAGCTCGAATTCACCCATGAATCAGCGTGGACGGGTTTCGGCCAGCCGCAGGCGGCGGCTCAGTTTGTCCAGCACACTGTTCACGAACTTGTGGCCTTCAGTACCGCCAAAGCGCTTGGCCATTTCGATACCTTCGTTGATCACCACTTTATAGGGCACATCGATACGGCATTTCAGCTCGTAGGCACCCAGGCGCACGATGGCCAGTTCAACCGGGTCCACCTCTTTCAGGGGACGGTCGAGGAATGGCTCGATCAGCCTGTCCAGTTCGGCCTGCTCCCGGTGTACGCCCCGCAGCAGGTCGCGGAAGTACATGATATCCACCTTGCTCATGTCGTTATCAACCATGAACTCGGCTTCAATATCAGAGATCGGAGACTTGCTGAAGTGCCGCTGATACAGGCCCTGCATAGCAAGGGCCCGTGCCCGGCGGCGGTCGCCAGCTTTTGGCTGGCTGGTTTTCCCCGGTTGGGGAGAGGTATCACCCGCTTCGCTCATTACTCACCCAACTTTTTGAACAGACTGACCATTTCCAGGGCAGTAATCGCAGCTTCCGCACCTTTGTTACCGGCCTTGGTGCCGGAGCGCTCGATGGCCTGCTCGATGGAGTCCACGGTCAGTACACCGAAGGTGACCGGCACGTCGGTTTCCAGGCTGACAGCGCCCAGGCCACTGGAGGCTTCACCGGCTACGTATTCAAAGTGTGGAGTACCACCACGAATCACTGCGCCCAGGGCGATGATGGCGTCGTAGTCGGAGGTTTCCGCCACACGCTTGACCGCCAGCGGCATTTCGTAGGCACCCGGTACGCGGATAATGGTGATGTCGTCATCGGCAATACCGTGGCGGCGCAGGGTATCTACCGCACCTTCCACCAGGCTTTCTACAACAAAGCCGTTAAACCGGCCAACCACCAGCGCGTAACGGCCGCTGCACTGGGTAAAATCACCTTCAATTACTTTGATATCTGCCATCTCGGGCTCCTTCGCGGGCTGCCGGAATCAGGGCGGCAGCCGGGTTGATCATTCGTGGGTATAGGGTACGTATTCCACCACTTCCAGGTCGAAACCGGAGATGGCGGAGAATTTCACAGGCGGGCTCAGCAGACGCATTTTGCCCACGCCGATGTCGCGCAAAATCTGGGAACCGGTACCCACGGTAAAGTACACACCGGAGCTGCCCTTGCCTGCTGACTTCGGGCCCTGGTCGTAGAATTCCTGGATACGGTCTTCCAGGTTGTAGGTGTCTTCCGCACTGTTGAGCAGAACCACCACGCCGCGCCCTTCAGTGGCCACTTTTTCAAGGGCATGGTGCAGCGGCCAGCTGCGGGAATCCTTGCGCCGGGCACCCAGCAGGTCGCGCAGGGTGTCGGTAATATGCACCCGCACAAACACCGGCTCATCCGGGCTGATGTCGCCCATCACCATGGCCAGGTGGGTGGCACCCTGAACATTGTCCCGGTAGGTGCGCAACTTGAACACGCCATATTCGGTATCCAGCTCGTGCTCTTCCACACACTCCACGGTTTTCTCGTTCATGGTGCGGTAGTGGATCAGGTCTGCGATGGTGCCGACCTTAAGGCCGTGCTCTTCGGCAAAGCGTTCCAGGTCTTCACGGCGGGCCATGGACCCATCGTCATTCATGATCTCGCAGATCACACCCGCCGGTTCGCAACCGGCCAGCGCAGCCAGGTCACAGGAGGCTTCGGTGTGGCCGGCACGGCTCAATACACCGCCGGGATCGGACATCAGCGGGAAGATATGGCCCGGCTGAACCAGGTCAGACGCCTTGGCATCGCGCGCTACGGCAGCCTGTACGGTGCGGGCGCGGTCAGCGGCCGAGATGCCGGTGGTGACGCCTTCACGGGCTTCGATAGACAGCGTGAACTTGGTGCCGAAGCCGGAGGCGTTCTGCTGAACCATCAGCGGCAGGCCCAGCTGTTCGCAACGCTGCCGGGTCATGGGCATGCAGATCAGGCCGCGGCCGAACCTCGCCATAAAGTTGATGGCTTCCGGCGTGCAGTGTTCTGCTGCCATTACCAGGTCGCCTTCGTTTTCGCGATCCTCGTCGTCCATCAGGATAACCATCTTGCCCTGACGGATATCTTCGATAATTTCTTCAATACTGTTCAGTGCCATACGGTTCCGCACCCTGTCACCCCTGCCCTCACCATTGAAGGCCCGGAGGAATGAATTGAATGTTTAGTGGCGGGCCAGGATCAATCGCTGATCCTCTCCTACCTGGCGGCGATCCAGCACCTTCCATTGCACTTTGTCTGCCATGACTTCGATGGGCAGGTGGGCGGTCGGGCGCCCGGTACTGCCCAGAAAAACCGGTGCCTGGTAGAGCCAGAGTTCGTCTACCAGGTTCTCGTTGATAAAGGTGCCTGCCAGTGTCGGGCCGGCCTCTACCAGTAATTCGTTGATGCCCAGCTCACCCAGGGCATCCAGCAACTCGGAGACATCCACGCCGTTGTCTTTCCAGGCCACGCCGGTGAGGCGAACACCCAGTGCCGCCAAATCCTGCGCCGGGCCGGTGGCCAGGGTGGAGCTGGCACAGAACACCTGCACGTTACCCCCCCGCAGAATCCGGGCTGTGGCCGGTGTGCGGGCATCACGGTCTGCAATCACCCGAAGCGGCTGGCGCGACGGATCGGTGGCATCGCCGGTATCGCCCATTTCGTCCCGGCGCACGGTCAGGGACGGGTCGTCGGCCAAAACCGTACCGACACCTGTCAGAATAGCATCACTCACGGCCCGCAGCCTTTGCACGTCTTGCCGTGCCTCGGGCCCGGTAATCCACTGGCTTTCACCGGAAGCCATGGCGGTGCGGCCATCCAGGCTCGCGGCCATTTTCAGCCGTACCCAGGGCCGTCCGGTGCGCATGCGTTTCATGAAACCCGGATTCAGGCGGGCGGCTTCACCCCCCATCAGGCCTTCAGTCACCCGGATACCGGCGTCCCGCAGCATATCCAGCCCCCGGCCAGACACCGAGGGATTGGGGTCTGTCGTTGCCGCAAACACCTGGGCAACTCCGGCCTCTATCAGCGCCTTCGCACAGGGCGGCGTGCGGCCGTAGTGGCTGCAGGGCTCCAGGGTAACGTAGGCCGTAGCGCCCCGGGCTTCATACCCGGCCTGGCTCAGGGCCCGCACTTCCGCATGGGCCTCGCCGGCTCGCTCGTGCCAGCCTTCACCAACAATCCGGTTACCCCTGGCGATCACGCAGCCAACCCTGGGGTTCGGATGGGTGGAATAACGGCCGCGCCAGGCCAGCTGGATGGCCCGGGCCATCATTGCCCGGTCACGGTCTGAAATCATTCTTTGCCTTTGTCTGACTGGTTATCCGCCAGCACACGGGCAACATCCACGGCGGCATCGCTATTACCCTGAGACAAGCGCTCGATTTCTTCCTTGAACTCGTTGATGTCCTGAAAGCTGCGATACACCGAGGCAAAGCGAACGTAGGCCACTTTGTCGAGCTGGCGCAGTTCAGTCATTACCTCTTCGCCCAGCTGCATGGATTTTACTTCACGCTCGCCGGTGGCTCTCAGGCGGTATTTGATCCGGTTCAGGGCGGCATCGATCTGCTCGATGCTCACCGGCCGTTTTTCCAGTGCCTTCATCAGCCCTGCCCGCAGCTTTTCTTCATCAAAGGGCTGACGGGTGCCGTCCTGCTTGACCACCCGGGGCATCACCAGTTCGGCGGTTTCAAAGGTGGTAAAACGCTCGTGGCAGGACAAGCACTCCCTGCGGCGGCGCACCTGGTCGCCCTCGGCCACCAGACGTGAATCAATCACCTTGGTATCGGCTTCACCACAGAAAGGACAATGCATAATTCACAGGCTCCGGAAAGGAAGAACCCGGGTGGTCCTTGCGGAGCACCCGGGCAGGCACATTACCGTGCGTTTCAGCCGTAAACCGGGAAGCGGGCACACACCGCTTCAACCTGTTCACGTACGCGGCTGATGACGGCGTCGTCTTCAAGGTTGTCGAGGATGTCGCACATCCAGCCAGCCAGGTCACGGCATTCCTGCTCACCAAAGCCGCGAGTGGTCACCGCCGGGGTACCGATACGCAGGCCGGAGGTCACGAACGGCGAACGCGGATCGTTCGGAACGGCGTTCTTGTTCACGGTGATGTGGGCGCGGCCCAGGGCGGCGTCGGCATCTTTACCGGTGATATCCTGCTTGATCAGGCTGACCAGGAACAGGTGGTTTTTGGTGCCGCCGGAAACCACGTCAAAGCCGCGCTCGATGAACACTTCGGCCATGGCGGCAGCGTTCTTCACAACCTGCTGCTGGTAGGCCTTGAACTCGTCGCTCATGGCTTCCTTGAAGCACACAGCCTTGGCCGCGATTACGTGCATCAGCGGGCCGCCCTGACCGCCAGGGAAGACGGCGGAGTTCAGTTTCTTCTGCAGGTCTTCGTCGTCGCAGGCCAGGATCAGGCCGCCACGGGGACCGCGCAGGGTTTTGTGGGTAGTGGTCGCCACTACGTGGGCGTGGGGAACCGGGTCCGGATACACGCCAGCGGCAACCAGGCCAGCCACGTGGGCCATGTCTACAAACAGGTAGGCACCCACTTTGTCCGCGATGGCGCGGAAGCGGGCAAAGTCCAGCTCCTGGGAGTAGGCAGAGAAGCCGGCAATAATCATCTTCGGCTTGTTCTCAACGGCCAGGGCTTCCACTTCGTCGTAATCGATCAGGCCGGTTTCCGGGTTCAGGCCGTACTGGACGGCGTGGTAGATCTTGCCGGAGAAGTTCACGCTGGCACCGTGGGTCAGATGACCACCGTGGGCCAGGCTCATACCCAGAACGGTGTCGCCGGGCTTGAGCAGTGCCATGAATACGGCGGAGTTAGCCTGGGAGCCGGAGTGCGGCTGCACGTTGGCGTAGGCGGCACCAAACAGTTCCTTGGCACGGTCAATGGCCAGCTGCTCGGCAATATCGACAAACTCGCAACCACCGTAGTAGCGCTTGCCGGGGTAGCCTTCGGCGTATTTGTTGGTCAGCACACTGCCCTGGGCTTCCATCACCCGCGGGCTGGTGTAGTTTTCGGATGCGATCAGCTCGATGTGCGCTTCCTGACGCTTCTCTTCCGCCTGCATGGCGTTCCACAATGCGTCATCGAATCCGGCGATTTTCATATCACGATTAAACATGGATGTGCTGCCCCTGTCTGTATGCTGGCCCGGCGCTGCCCCTGTGCATGCCGTAACCCCTGAAATTTTGGGCCGCTATTCTATCGCGAATGCGGGTTGAAAATCATCCTTTATGCCGTCCGCAGATACCGGCACACCGGTGATCCCGGTTTTTGCTCAATTGCTATCCCTTTGGGGTTTAGATACCTTACGGGGTTCTGTTTTCAGGCAGGTTGTGAGTGGGCCTGCCTTAGTGACTTTTTTGCCACGGAATCCACGGAAGGACACGGAAAAAAGATGAAAGATAGATTTGCCACGAAATCCACTAAATGACACGAAAGGAAAAGATAAAAAGCTTTTCTTTTATGCAGTTAATTTTCGTGTTCTTTCGTGGATTTCGTGGCAAAACCCAGCAAAAAGAGGTTTAAGCCAAGATGGCCCAGTACGTATTTAGCATGAACCGCGTGGGCAAGGTGGTTCCGCCCAAGCGGGAGATTCTTAAAGACATTTCCCTGAGCTTCTTCCCGGGCGCCAAGATTGGCGTGCTGGGCCTGAACGGCTCTGGTAAGTCTACCCTGCTGCGTATCATGGCGGGCGTGGACCAGGACTACATCGGCGAAGCCCGGCCGCAGCCCGGTATCAACGTGGGCTACCTGCCCCAGGAGCCGGAGCTGGACGAAGAGAAGACCGTCAAGGAAATCGTGGACGAGTCTGTCGCCCATGTTCACAACGCCCTGGCTGAACTGGACAAGGTATACGCCGCCTACGCCGAGCCGGATGCCGACTTTGACGAGCTGGCCAAGAAACAGGGCGAGCTGGAAGCGATCATCCAGGCCACCGACGGCCACGATATCGAACGCAAGATGGAAGTCGCTGCAGACGCCCTGCGCCTGCCGGCCTGGGACCAGAAGGTGAAAGTACTGTCTGGTGGTGAGCGTCGCCGCGTGGCCCTGTGCCGCCTGCTGCTGTCCGGCCCGGACATGCTGCTGCTGGACGAGCCCACCAACCATCTGGATGCCGAATCCGTGGCCTGGCTGGAGCGCTTCCTGCACGATTACGACGGCACAGTGGTCGCCATCACCCACGACCGTTACTTCCTGGACAACGTAGCCGGCTGGATCCTGGAACTGGACCGTGGCCAGGGCATTCCGTTCGAAGGCAACTACAGCCAGTGGTTGGAGAACAAAGAGAAGCGCCTGGAGATGGAATCCAAGCAGGAGGCCGCTCACCAGAAGGCGATCAAGCAGGAGCTGGAGTGGGTTCGTTCCAACGCCAAGGGCCGCCAGTCCAAGAGCAAGGCCCGCATGGCCCGCTTCGAGGAAATGAGCTCCCAGGAATTCCAGAAGCGCAACGAAACCAACGAACTGTACATCCCGCCCGGACCTCGCCTGGGCGACAAGGTGATCGAAGTAGACGGCATCAGCAAGGCCTTCGGTGACCGCCTGCTGTACGAAAACGTCTCTCTCAACGTACCGGCCGGTGCCATTGTCGGCATCATCGGCGGTAACGGCGCCGGTAAATCCACCCTGTTCAAGATGATCGCGGGCATGGACAAGCCGGACTCCGGCACCATCACCGTGGGCGAAACCGTGGAACTGGCCTATGTGGACCAGATGCGCGACCTGGACGGCAGCAAGACCGTGTGGGAAGAGCTCTCGGATGGCCAGGACATCATCAAGGTAGGCAACTACGAGACCCCGTCCCGCGCCTACGTGGGCCGCTTCAACTTCAAGGGCACCGACCAGCAGAAGCGGGTGGGCGACCTGTCCGGTGGTGAGCGCAACCGCCTGCACCTGGCCAAGCTGCTGAAACAGGGCGGCAACGTGCTGCTGCTGGACGAACCCACCAACGACCTGGACGTGGAAACCCTGCGTGCCCTGGAAGAAGCGTTGCTGAATTTCCCGGGCTCCGCCCTGGTAATCTCGCACGACCGCTGGTTCCTGGACCGCGTGGCCACCCACATCCTGGCGTTTGAAGACGACGGCGAAGTGGTCTACTTCGAAGGTAACTTCACCGAATACGACGCTGACTTCAAGAAGCGCAAAGGGGATTCTGCCATGCAGCCCAAGCGCATGAAGTACAAGAAGCTGGCCTGATGGCAAAGGTAAAAACTGCCTACGTCTGCACCGAATGCGGTGCAGACTATTCCAAGTGGCAGGGCCAGTGCACGGCCTGCCATGAATGGAACACCATCAGCGAAGTGCGCGGCGTATCGGGCCCGGGCAAAGGCGCTCGCAGCGCCCGGTTCGAGGGCTACGCCGGCAGCTTGTCGGCCGTCAAAAGCCTGGACGAAGTCAGCCTGGCTGAACAGGCCCGCATCAGCACCGGCATGCAGGAATTTGACCGGGTACTGGGCGGCGGCCTGGTAGAAGGCTCGGCCGTACTCATGGGCGGCCACCCGGGTGCAGGTAAAAGTACCCTGCTGCTGCAGGCGGTGTGTCAGCTCGCCGCCCAGCACCCTGCCCTTTACGTAACCGGTGAGGAATCCCTGCAACAGGTGGCCATGCGCGCCAAGCGGCTGGGCCTGCCCACCAAAGACCTTAAAATGCTCTCGGAAACCTCGGTCGAGCGCCTGCTGCAGGTAGCCGAAGCGGAAAAACCCCGCATTCTGGTGATCGACAGTATCCAGGTGATGCACGTGGCGGAAATCGAATCCGCCCCCGGCTCGGTCTCCCAGGTACGCGAGAGTGCGGCGTTCCTCACCCGCTTTGCCAAGCAGACAGGCACGATTCTGCTGCTGGTCGGCCACGTCACCAAAGACGGCAGCCTGGCCGGCCCGAAAGTGCTGGAGCACATGATCGACTGCTCGATCCTGCTGGAAGGCTCCAGTGACAGCCGTTACCGCACCCTGCGGGGCATCAAGAACCGCTTCGGTGCGGTGAATGAGCTGGGCGTCTTCGCCATGCTGGAACAGGGCCTGAAGGAAGTAAAAAACCCCAGCGCCATCTTCCTAAACCGGGGCGAAGAAGCCGCGCCGGGCAGTGTGGTGATGGTAGTCTGGGAAGGCACAAGGCCAATGCTGGTGGAAATCCAGGCACTGGTGGATATGGCCCAGGGCAGCTACCCGAGGCGAGTGGCCGTGGGCACCGACCAGAACCGGTTAGCGATGCTGCTGGCCGTGCTGCACCGCCATGGCGGGATGCATGTGGCGGATCAGGATGTGTTCGTGAACGTGGTGGGTGGCGTAAAGGTCAACGAAACGAGTGCGGACCTGGCGCTGCTTGCGGCGGTGGTGTCGTCCTTCCGCAACCGGGCTTTACCGCAGGATCTGGTAATCTTCGGAGAAGTCGGCTTATCCGGCGAAATCCGCCCGGTGCCAAGCGGACAGGAACGCATCTACGAAGCCGCCAAGCACGGCTTTACGCGGGCCCTGGTGCCCAAAGGCAACGCACCGAGAAAGCCTGTGGAGGGCATGAAAGTCATCCCGGTAACAAAGCTATCAGATGCCCTTTCGGCTCTGGAGGAACTCTAAACTTCCGGCCCTAGCCTGCTTGGCGTGGAGCTATGGGCGGTGTGGGAGGGGCTTTCCAAAAAACGCTCCTTGCGGCACATCCATGTGGCGCTTGGGCTCCGCCATCCATGGCTCCGCACATTTTTGGAAAGCCCCTCCCACACCGCCCAGCCAGACCAAGTGCTAGCGTCCAATGAACAAACAAAACCTAGCCAAAGCCTGTTACCCGATAAGCTTGGCGAAATCACGCTCCAATAGAGCCAGATCCCCTAACTTACTGGCCACCAACCGCTCCAGGTTTTCAGTACTTTCAGCGTCTATGTAATCACACCGAAAACCAAGCCGTTCATCATCCGTGTGCCTCAGCTCAACGGCCATAACAATGCCAGTCGCATGGTCGTCTACGTGAATCACCACCTCAAACGGCTTGTTATACGGCAAGGCCTCACCTTCCGGGCGCCTGACCATCACCCCACCGAAAGAAATATCCAGTACCTCGGACGACCAGACCTGGTCTTCACAGAACAATTCACAGGGAGCCCCGAACTCCATTCGGCTGAATTTACGTTTCTCTTTATTTGACGGTGCCAAGACAAAACTCCTGATCGGTTGGCTCTGTTTTGACTATAGACCCGACACAAACAGAAGCACAACACGCCAATAGTCTTTGACTGCGTCAAATAAGGTAAAACGATTTAAACCAAAGAAAAGCAGGGGGCGGTGGCGCTCGGACTATTTCACGGAGTTGGAACAGCGGGCTGGTGGGGGAGCCTCCAAAAAATGTGCGGAGCCATGGATGGCGGAGCCCAAGCGCCACAGGGATGTGCCGCAGGAGCGTTTTTTTGGAGGCTCCCCCACCAGACCGCCTCCCCCAACCCAAGCAGGCTGGGGAAGACAATCACCCAAGTAAGGCTTTACCGGTGATACTCGGCACTCAATTCGACAACGGCATTAATAAACGCCCCGGCATGCTCCGGATCCACATCCGGGGTAATTCCATGCCCCAGGTTGAAGATATGCCCGGAGCCGGAACCATAGCGGGACAGGATGTCTGCCACTTCCTGCCGGATGCGCTCTTTCGGCGCATACAGCATGGCCGGGTCCATGTTGCCCTGCAAGGCAACCTTGTCACCCACGCGGGCGCGGGCGTTGCCGATGTCGGTGGTCCAGTCCAGGCCAACGGCATCGCAGCCGGAATCGGCGATGGACTCCAGCCACTGGCCGCCGTTCTTGGTGAACAGAATCACCGGCACGCGACGACCTTCGCTTTCGCGGATCAGGCCGGCGACGATTTTCCTCATGTAACGCAGGGAGAATTCTTCGTAGGCCCAGCTGCTCAGCACGCCGCCCCAGGTATCGAAAATCTGCACCGCCTGGGCGCCGGCCTTGATCTGGCCGTTCAGGTAATCGATAACGGCATCCGCCAGGTGGTCCAGCAAGCGGTGCATGACTTCCGGCTGGCCGTACATCAGCTTCTTGGCTTCCGAGAAGGTCTTCGAGGAGCCACCTTCAATCATATAGGTCGCCAGGGTCCAGGGGCTGCCGGAGAAACCGATCAGCGGTACCCGGCCGTTCAGTTCACGGCGGATGGTGGAGACCGCGTTCATCACGTAGTCCAGGTCGGACTCGGCATTCATTTTCGGCAGCGCGTCTACGTCTGCTTCAGAGCGAATCACCTTGCGGAATTTCGGGCCTTCTCCGGTTTCGAAGTACAGGCCCAGCCCCAGCGCATCAGGAATGGTCAGGATGTCGGAGAACAGAATGGCGGCATCCAGCGGGTAGCGCTCCAGCGGCTGCAGGGTGACTTCGCAGGCCAGCGGGGTGTTCTTGCACAGGCTGAGGAAGTCGCCAGCCTTGGCCCGGGTTGCGCGGTATTCCGGCAGGTAACGGCCGGCCTGGCGCATCATCCACACCGGGGTGCGGTCTACGGGCTGGCGCATGAGGGCGCGCAGGAAGCGATCGTTCTTCAGCTCAGTCATAATTCCAGTCTTCTCGTCGGTAAATGGTCAGAGACAATGGGAAGCAATGATACCCCGTTTGCGTATCGAGTAGGAGGGGGAGTTG
>NZ_AXBV01000021.1:0-822 GCF_000475255.1 Marinobacter sp. ES-1 | reverse complement strand
AGCCATGGATGGCGGAGCAGAAGCGCCCACGGATGGCTTGAGCGTTTTTCGAAACGCCGTCCCCCAACCAAGCCCTCTCCCCTTTCTCTAAACCCCTACAAACCGCATGGATGAAAACTCATCCAAACTAGGCTACACAGAGTAAGTACAAATTCCCGAAACCAATCAGCAAGGAGCAAACCATGGCGAACAACGTAACCCTGGACGGCAACCCCATCGAAATCGACGGCAAATTCCCCCAGCCCGGTGACAACGCAGCCCCCTTCACACTCACCAGCAGCGGCCTGGAAGAAGTGAAACTCGATAACTGGGCCGGCAAACGCAAAATCCTGAACATCATCCCCAGCATCGACACCGGCGTCTGCGCCGCCAGCACCCGCAAATTCAACGAAAAAGCCGGCGGCCTTGACAACACCGTCGTCCTCGTCGTCTCCGCCGACCTGCCCTTCGCTGCCTCCCGCTTCTGCGGCGCCGAAGGCCTGGACAACGTGGAAACCCTCTCCACCTTCCGCAACTACGCCTTCCAGCAAGACTACGGCGTAGCCATCCAGAACGGCCCCCTCGCCGGCCTGTGCGCCCGTGCGGTCGTGGTACTGGACGAGAACAACAAAGTTATCCACAGCGAACTGGTCAGCGAAATCAAGCACGAGCCGGATTACGATGCGGCCTTGAAGGTTCTGTAAGGAATTTCCTGCCGGGTAGTCACACATTTACGCATCGTCGATTTGTCTCGACTACCCGTTCAGAGTTTGAGCTGAGTGTGCGGGCAGGTCTTTCTCAAACCTTGCGGAGCCATGGATGGCGGAGCAGAGCGTACAGGGA
>NZ_AXBV01000020.1:0-1353 GCF_000475255.1 Marinobacter sp. ES-1 | reverse complement strand
ACCAGAAATCACCATAACTCCTGTGGCAAAAATATATCCACAAAGAGTCTTCAGCTCGATTTTCCGAGCTGTGCCTGGGTTAATCCACGCGCAAAGTCGTTGATGTAAAAGTCTGGAGGCTTCACTCCTGAGGGCCCGGATTTCTGCCATGCTGATGCGGACATGGCGAGATTCACCAAGAATGGCTCCTGCAATCATTGGGTTGAGGGCTACATGAACTCCCTGTGAAGTCTCGTCACTACGGTAGTCTGCCAATAGCCGGAAGCCTCTGCGGCTGCCGGCTGGATCTTGAACGATCACTGATACTTTCCACAGCCGTTCGATACATTTTTTGATTGAATCAGAGGCATCGATTTTCGAGTATCCAATTTCTCGAGCCAGGCGGCGGTAACTTGATTCAACTACCACAGCATCTTCAGAGGATGCTTGCCATCTGGGTTCAAGGAGATTTCGAAGGGCAATGCCAGCCGCCGATTTTGGTGTTGAGGTCAAAATTTTTCCCTCGAGGCCGGCGAGAGCGACGAGTCCTTGTAATACACGCAGGTCATCTGCACCGAGCGGTTCTGGCCCGCTGAACTCGACCCTTTGGCCCTGACCAAACTCATAAATAACATCGAGTTTCGATGTTCTTCGTTCGCCCCGCTGTAGCGCCCGAAACAGGCCGGGCGCTAAACAATGGACGGCATCATGTCTGGCGTGATCCAGCTCATACTGCTTCACGACGCTGGATCCTCTTGGTCGCTTGAGTAACAAGATCAACAGGTTGGAGCACTCCGGCTGTACCACGAATAAACCATCTTGGGTGAATTCCCGGATGGTAATTTGCTTTGCTAACGCCAAAACGGACATAACGGGAAATAGGTTCAGTCGTGATCCTGTATTTTTTCGCTTCACCGGGCGTCATGGTGGTGAGATAACCCTGCCATCGGACGTTGTCGGTCAGCACTGAAGATCCTCGACTGGCCTGCTGCTGGTCACCCGATTCATTCCACAGTGCGGCTTTACTCGTGTGATGCAGAAATAAGATGCTGCAGCCAGTACGTGATGCTATCAGTTCCAGATTCCCCAGAAGCTGAGCCATCTCAGCGCCATTATTTTCATCACACACGTGAAATCTACGCAGAGTGTCCAGGATAATGAGATCATTTTCTTCAGCTAACCCTTGTAGCGCGGTTATCCAGGTTGGGGACAATAGGTTGGGTCGTATCCCATCCAGTGGCATAACCATGAGATTGTCTTCAACTATCATTTTTTGCTGGTCAGAGAGAACTTCCCCTATGGCGTACAAACGGTCTCCAAGCACAGGCAATGGATCCTCCGCGGATAAATAGGTGCGTAAACCGCTGAAGGTTG
>NZ_AXBV01000019.1:0-2296 GCF_000475255.1 Marinobacter sp. ES-1 | reverse complement strand
TCACGTTCGCCGGAATACGCATCGTGGGCGCATTTTTGGGTCAGAGGGTCTCACAAAAGTCCTTTTCGAGACCAATGAGGTAATTGCCTGCGTGACTAATGAGCTCGCTGACATCGATCAGAGACTGGCTGAAATTTTCTTGCCCTGCCCATCGCATGGAAAGGAATCTTGTCTCAATACGCGGGCCGGCTTCACCGGGAAGCGGATGGCAAGCAGGAGGTGACCATCTACGGTTACCTGGATACTGGTTTACCGATGCTCGAGCGGATGTTCCGGAAGCGGGAGAAGGGCTACAAGGCTATGGGGTATCAGTTCTCTGCCGCATCCGGGCAAACGCGGTTACTGTAATTACGGTAATTACAGTAAATGGTTTTGCGGCCCTGCTGACGAATACAGAGCCAGGTAAGCTCAGGCACGAGACACCCAAAATCTAAATACGGCCGCTGGCTTTGCTGTAAATATCGCCGCGCTCACGTCGCCCTACCGCAATAACTGTCACGAGAATCTCGCCATCCTCGACCTGATAGACCAAACGGTACCCGACGCTCCTTAGCTTTATTTTGTAACAACCCGAGAGCCCGGAGAGGGCATCAGCTGGTACATTAGGATCATCGAGTCGTTTGGTGAGCTTTTTCTTGAACTGGTCCCGAATGGCCGGTGCCAGCTTTTTCCATTCCTTCAGGGCTGAGGGCTTGAACGCAAGGCCATATTTAAAGCTCATTCAGGTCAACCCGGATGCTTGGTTCTGAACGGCGTTCTTTCACAATAGCAACCAATTCTTGATCATCCAGTCTATCAAGCATGGCTTCGTAGATTTCAGCCGGAACGCAGTAAAACGCAGGCTTGTTCCGGTTTAAAA
Organism: Marinobacter sp. ES-1; assembly: GCF_000475255.1. Classification (NCBI taxonomy): domain Bacteria; kingdom Pseudomonadati; phylum Pseudomonadota; class Gammaproteobacteria; order Pseudomonadales; family Marinobacteraceae; genus Marinobacter; species Marinobacter sp. ES-1. Next base: position 1,437 of record NZ_AXBV01000019.1, on the reverse strand, counting down.
CGGCGATAGGAAAGCCCTCACCGGAATCTACGGCGGCCATAGGATTCTTTTTGAGTTCCGAGATGCTTGCTGTAACTTCTGAGTAGATTTGATGGGTCATGTGATTACTCCCGAGACCTTTTAACAGGTCACATGATGATGGCGAATACGAGTTTTTGCAAGTGAAAAGACTGGTTAAAAGGTCTCGGATCGCTTTGCCGATCTCGATGATATGGCCGTCATTTTTTCAGAACACTTTTCCTCTCAGTTTCACACGACAAAGTGCCTATTTTGTTGAAGCTCATGATGGTCTCTCGGGCTGGGCCAGGAAAAACTGCCAAGTTCTTTCCACAAATAGGAGACCAGGGTCTGATTTTACCGGGGAGCGGATGGCAAGCAGGAGGCGACCATCTACGATTCCCTCACTTAGACGTTTTGTAGACGCTCTCCGGTCATTAGGTCCTTGTCGAATGTGTAGCGGTGCATCATTGGATTGTTGTAGCAAATCCCGATTATCCGACTGCTTGTTAATCCCCTTTGTTCCAGAAAGACTGAGCTCTCAAGGCCATACTTATCATTGCACACAGGGCAATTGGCAGAAACTGTAACAACCGAGAGGTGTCGTTCGGTGCTTGATGGGTTGTTCGCCCCGACGCTGGTAATTTCGGCTATACAGACACTACTTAATGGAAGCCTGATCGAATCAACAATAGTGATCTTCCGAGTAATCAGGCGCAGGATCTTCAGTGTTGGTGCTATGAGCATCAGATCTGCTGCCAGCAGGACAGCGAACAGGGCAACCAGCCAGGGGTCATTCGGGTGAAAAAGGTAGATGTACCCGATAGCCAGTGGGAGCAGCAGAAACACCACGACCAGTGCAGACAAGGCAGATAGCCCGCGTGCCTTCTGCGTCCTGAAGAGAGGGTTCGCGATGCTCAGATACCAGGGAGGGCGGCTGATCTTCTCTGTTTTATATCGGATTGTTGAGTAGTCGGAGCCAATTTTGCCAGTCGATTCATCACCGCCGGCTACACCATTATCACCGGTGGTCGCAGCATCTGATGTGACGTAAAAGTGTGCCTCCTTGCCCTTGACCCCCTTTACGTACTCAATTTGAGGAAACTTCGTAAGTCCATATTGGGACAGTTCGGTTTGAAGGCGGCTTCGGTTTGAATTGAGTGCTGCCATGAAGTCCTGAAGCCACTTGCGATACGTTTTGTCGTCTCTCTTTCGCTCCTCATCTGAGCTCGTGTCGCATTCCCGAATCTGTGTCGTGGTCAGATAATTGTGACGGGAGAGGTGAGCAATACAGTTCATGTAAAACTCGTTTTTCTCTCTGCTTTTTCCGCATAGCTCGTCCTCAAGGATCTCAAAGCACCGGCCCAGGAAGGATGCCTGTTTCTCATTAACGCTTTTCGCCAAAGAATTCATAGCCTGTTTGCGTATTCCAGACCAAGG
>NZ_AXBV01000018.1:0-2020 GCF_000475255.1 Marinobacter sp. ES-1 | reverse complement strand
ACCAGATTTGACAATAACTCCCCTGTTTAATCTCCCAAACCTTATCGTTCTTGGCGTTCTGTGAAATGTAGCTTTCGCCCATTCTAGACTGAACCATGTTCAACAGATCTTGGCTATTGGTGATCGTGCCCGTATCACGCAATACCAGAAACATATCATCTACATAGCGGCCATAGTGAATCGGCGCCAATTTTTCCAGAACAAGCTTGTCCCACCTGTGAAGTAAAGCATTGGAAATAACACGGCTACACGTCAGGCCTATCACCAACCCTCCGCTTATCTTGGCTTTCTTGCCTCCAACGGATTGGCCGAATTTTTCAGCACCTTCAGCCCAGGCGCTTAGAAAGCTTGCGAGCTGTTCGGTAAAGGCCCTGTCTTGATCTGTCAGTTCCAGATCAAGTGCTTCAAGAAACGCTGTACCGGAACTCGCCATCGGGTCAATAAAGTGGTAATAGCTCTTCAAGTCGAGAGAAACCGCAATAACGTCACGATCTTTTTCCAACTCATCACGAATGGCCTTTAAACCATCGCTTCGCACCACTTTTGATATGGCTGAAAATAGGGAACAAATGAGCCAATGGAACTGATATGAAATGGCTTTTCATCGTCCTCTGCGAATAGTTCATCGTTCCGGATGCGCTTTAGCCGAGCGCCATAGCAGCTGTTGTCGAGCTTGGCGTCAAACTGGTGGCCAATCATATTGATCCACAAGGCTGAAATAATGTGGGTATCAACCGGAAAGTCACCCACAATTCTAAATTCAGGCGTTATATCGTAGTTCTTGAACAGACTTTCGACCGACCGTTCAGGTTTGGAGAAATGCACATGACCATTTTCATTACTTTCTGACTTTCTATAGGTAGATAGCTTTTTTGGTAGTAATCGAAAATCTCCAAGCAGATCTTCATCGCCCTCAAAGCCTGAGTTGCTCTTCAATCGACGTAACAGGTCATTTAGGTTGACCAGCAGGTCTTGTTCGTATTCCGCGAATTTAATGGCAGTGGGGAAGGTGTTTTCGAAGAAACAGTCGGCCTTAGCTTTTCGGTATGCGACTAGGAGGTCCTCGATGGTTAAAAGTACGTTATTTGAACACCCTTTGGGCTGCCAAAAGCAAGGCCTTCGACATTCGTCTAATTGCCTCAGGGTTTTACTGGGAAAACAAGCACAAAGAAGGCTAAGATTTATTGGTAAGACCAATTTATTTATCAACCGGAGCCGTACATGGCCATCAATCAGGTGGCGCCCAGGCGCCTCGCCGACACCATCGTTGAGCAACTGGAAACCATGATTCTGGAAGGCACATTGCAACCGGGCCAGCGGTTACCTCCAGAGCGGGTGCTGGCAGAGCAATTCGGTGTGTCCCGGCCATCGTTGAGAGAAGCAATCCAGAAACTGGCCGCCAAAGGCCTGCTCCACAGCCGCCAGGGAGGGGGCAACTTTGTCACCGAAACGCTGGGTGCCAGTTTCAGTGACCCACTGATCAAGTTGCTGGAGACGCACCCGGAAGCCCATCGAGACCTGCTGGAATTTCGCCGCACGCTCGAAGCAGACTGCGCTTTTTACGCAGCGCAAAGAGCCACCGAAGTTGACCGCCAGTACCTCACTCAAGCCTGGACCGGGCTGGATGTCTGCTACAGAGACGGTTCCGGCAGTAATCTTGAAGCTGAGGGCGCAGCCGACGCCCGCTTCCATATGGCCATCGCCGAGGCCAGCCATAATGTGGTGCTGATGCACACCATGCGAAACCTGTTCAACATGCTAAAGAACAACATCCTGACCAACATCGGCGGCATGTACGCCAGAGCTTCCAAAACCCGGCAGGGCCTGGTCGACCAGCATTCCCGGCTGTTTCAGGCAATCATGGAAGGAAGGGCCGAGGATGCCCGGGCCATTGCCGGCCACCACATCGAGTTTGTCCAGCAGAGCATCTCGGAACACTCGGAAAACGAACGGCGCAAACAGCGGGCCTTGAGCCGGGAACGGCACAACGCTGACGAACAGGATCGAGTAGGAGGGGGAG
>NZ_AXBV01000017.1:0-526 GCF_000475255.1 Marinobacter sp. ES-1 | reverse complement strand
CGCAATCGGGCTGCCTTCAACAGCCGTTCCAGCCGGCGGTTTTCCCGGTGCAGCACCTCCCGGTCGATCAATAGAGCCAGGCGTTCTTCGAACGCCAGGTCGTGGGTGTCGGGCTGTGCCCGTTGTTGTTCCAGAGCATCGCACATGCCGGTCAGCTTGAGCTGGCGCAGGGTATCGAGGGTGTTTTGAGTCAACATCAGCTTCTCCGGGATCAGTGGTAGTAGCGGGGGCCGCGAACGTTGGTGTGAACGGGCAGATCGGCCAGTTCCGGTTCCTCCTCGGTCAGCGGCAAAGGCAACTGATCCAGGCCCTGCTTCAGGATCGAAGTGATACTCTGGTAGCTGGTCGAGTTGATGGACAACGCCCGGGCACAGGCCTGCTCCAGCCGGTCACGGCTGTAACGTCGACTCAGGTTTAACAGCCCCAGGCAGGCCCGGTAGCCATGTTCGGGATGCGGGCGATCTTTAAGCTGGCGCTGTACCACGTCGAGCGTGGCGGGGCCGATGTCCGTGGCCCAGTTCAGGAA
>NZ_AXBV01000016.1:0-673 GCF_000475255.1 Marinobacter sp. ES-1 | reverse complement strand
GTTGAAGGCAGCCCGATTGCGAGTACCGGCCTGCGTAGAAGACATTGATTACCGCCACCCACGGGGTCTGGAGCGCTCTCGCATGGCCGGCCTGGCCAGCTGTGACTGGATCCGCCAATCCCTGAACCTGTGCATCACCGGCCCGACCGGTTGTGGCAAGACCTGGCTGGCCTGCGCCCTGGGCAACCAGGCCTGCCGGCAGGGGCTCTCGGTTCGCTACCTGCGCGTACCGCGCCTGTTCGAACAACTGCGCATCGCCCACGGTGATGGCAGCTACGCACGGCTGATGAACCAGTTACTGAAGACCGACCTGCTGATCCTGGACGACTGGGGCATGCAGAAGGTGACCGCACAACAACGCCAGGACCTGATGGAAGTAATCGAAGACCGGCACGGGCGAGGCTCAACGCTCATCGCCAGCCAGTTACCAACCGAACACTGGCACGACTACATCGGCTCCGCCACTCTCGCCGACGCCATTCTGGACAGGCTCCTGCACGGCGCTCACCGACTCAATCTGAAGGGGGAATCACTGCGAAAAGCGAAAGCACAAAACACGGAATCGGTTGACCCATCGTGACCGCTCAGAGTACAAAACTAGCTCCAGCGTGATGGCCGTGTGCGAATCGGTCACGATCCCCGGAATGACCGGTCACGTTCGCCGGAATACGCA
>NZ_AXBV01000015.1:0-612 GCF_000475255.1 Marinobacter sp. ES-1 | reverse complement strand
GTTGAAGGCAGCCCGATTGCGGGTCCCGGCCTGCGTGGAAGACGTCGATTACCGCCATCCACGGGGGCTGGAGCGCTCCCGTATGGCGGGGCTGGCCAGCTGTGACTGGATCCGCCAATCCCTGAACCTGTGCATCACCGGCCCGACCGGTTGCGGCAAGACCTGGCTGGCCTGCGCCCTGGGCAACCAGGCCTGCCGGCAGGGGCTTTCGGTTCGCTACTTGCGCGTGCCGCGGCTGTTCGAGCAGGTGCGCATCGCCCACGGCGATGGCAGCTACGCACGGCTGATGAACCAGTTGCTGAAAACCGACCTGCTGATCCTGGACGACTGGGGGATGCAGAAGGTCACGGCGCAACAGCGTCAGGATCTGATGGAGGTGATCGAAGACCGGCACGGGCGAGGCTCAACGCTCATCGCCAGCCAGTTACCAACCGAACACTGGCATGACTACATCGGCTCCGCCACGCTGGCTGACGCCATCCTGGACCGGCTCCTGCACGGTGCTCACCGACTCAATCTGAAGGGGGAATCACTGCGAAAAGCCAAAGCACAAAATACGGAATCAGTTGACCCATCGTGACCGCTCAGAGTACAAAACTGACTCCAGCGTGA
>NZ_AXBV01000014.1:0-1457 GCF_000475255.1 Marinobacter sp. ES-1 | reverse complement strand
CGCCGCTAAGCTTCGCGTTAAATCTGTAAGGAGGAACGTGTGATGGAAGTTGTATATAGCTCGAGTTCAAAGGAAGAGAAGGTCTACACCACCGTTACCTTGCACGAGGACGTTAATATGCATGGTGGTAACGTAGAAGTTGGCTGTTGGGTGCCAAATTCGGACTCTAGAGCAGAGTGCGCGGAAAATACCAAAAGTGAAGCGATTAGGCTGTTGAAGCTGGCCTTGGCCGAACTAGAGTCCTAATTTTTGAGGTGGCCAAGCTTTCAATGATCGCTGGCTAACGGGTCGCTTCGTGATTTAACCAAGCGGTCAACCGGACGCCAAAAGCGTACCGCTTTTGGTTCCCTCCGCTGGCGCTCCGGCGCCGGTTACCTCAGCGTTATGCATGTAGGTGGTGATTTTGGATATCGAATTTTTCCTTAAAGATCGGACAAAATTTATCCGTTATTTTTACGATACGGCTGCTGCCCCGTTTACAAAGATCATGAGCGATATCGAGAATGGTGTAGAACCTTACATTCCTCCATATAGCGAGGATGATGAGCCGCCTTTTTTGACCGAGTGGCTGGATGCTAAATCTGGGCTAGAAACATGCGGACACCATGCGTTATCAATGCTCTCTTCTTCTCTTCAGTTGTATCTAAAGGCCTGGGTAGATCGACTTGATAAATATCACGGTATGAAATTTGATGTGAACTTCAAAAAGAAGGGCTGGTTCAATGGTTATCGTGAAATTTTCAATGAAGTAGAACTAAATATTTCAGAATGCCCGGCAAATCTTGAAATCATTGAGCAAATTCCCCTAGTCAGAAATCGTGTCCAGCACCCTGAACAGCTAACTTCAATCAATATTTCACACTCGGAAAGTGATTTAAGCAAACTATCCAATCCATATTTCGTTCAGGAATCAGAATTATCTTTGGCTGCAGAGCAGGAAAAGCAGTCGTGGCTATTTCCGCCTACGATAGCTCCAACCAAAGAAAAAATTATCGAGGCTATCAATAATGTTGAAATGCTTTGCTCTTGGCTTGAAGCCCAGTATTGGTCGGCTAGAAATGCATAACAAACGCAGGCACAGGGACAAAATTTCCGCTGCGCTTCAATTTTGCCCGTGCTGCGGGCGTTAAGTTGAAGGAGAAACGGTGAATTTATCCACGGAAGAAAAAGCCATTGTTGCACGGCTCCTGACGGAAAAGGGTGGCTTCAGGCCCGCTATCACTTCTTTCCTTCCATACCTGCTGCCGGTTTTGGTTCTTGCCCTATACGGTATTGTTCAGCAGGAGTATTTCGCATGTGCGTTGGCCTTCTTTGCCTTGTTCGCCATCGTGGTGTGGTACATACATCATACTGAGACCTACTCTGGTCAACTGCGCTCAGCGCTCCAGAAATACGAAAGTGAGGTTCAAGCGTTGGGCGTCGATCATGAATCAACTTAACAAGTGACTGTGGTGTCA
>NZ_AXBV01000013.1:0-86139 GCF_000475255.1 Marinobacter sp. ES-1 | reverse complement strand
TTACTTTCGAACCCATTAGTAACATTTTCTTGCATTTGGCATGGGGCCTGCTTAAGTTACCGCACGCTCAGCGCGGAAACGGGGCAAAGCTCCACCGCCCCGGAGCTGGATAAACGAAAAAATGACAACTCTTGAGGTTGATAACATGCAAAAGATTCAGATGAACAAAGGTCAGCAGGGTTTTACTCTGATCGAACTGATGATCGTTGTGGCGATTATTGGTATTTTGGCGGCTGTGGCTATTCCGGCTTATCAGGATTACACCATTCGTTCAAAAATTGTGGAGCCTGTAAACGCTGCTGGAGCTGCTAAGGCTTCGATTTATGAAGTTTACGCAGCATCCGGATCTATGCCTGCTGGAGATGCCTCAAAAGGTTTGGCGAAGGATCTTAAAACAAATCTTGAAGCTCTCGATACAGTAACCGCGGTAGAGTTTGAATCAGCAACAGATACCTTCGCTATAGTAATGACTTTGGCTGATCTTGGTGGCTCAACTAGCTCTAACAATAGACTTACATTCGTTTATACCGGTGCAAACACTGGCCTTTCTGTAAATTGTGCCAGTGATTCAGGTGCGACTAAAGCAACCAACGTTGACGAAAAATACCTGCCTCAGGCATGTCGAGCTTCATAAGATGATCATGGACAGGCACTTGATCAATATAAGATGATCATGGACAGGCACTTGATCAATCATGGATCAATCATGGACAGGCACTAGCCTGACCAGATCCCCAAAGGCCCGGCGGTTTCGACCCCGGGCCTTTGTCGTTTCTGGCCGTTTGTCTACTGCGTCTATTTCGGGGTTATGGCAAAGCAGCGCCAGCAACTCGCGGCGAATCCTGGAAATTCCTGGATTCTAGGCGTGTGAAGTGCTCGGCAGGTCCGCCGATAGTTAAATTTGAAAAAGAAGGGGAGGGAGCCTAAGCCGCTTGTCGTCGCCGTCCAGGATTTCGGTAATCCTGATAGCTATCTTCAAAGGCAGTCGCCCGGTGGCACCACCGTTCCGGGTCCAGATTCAGTCGTTCCAGAATCGGCAGTGCGTTTTCGACAATAGCGCCCCGTTTGTCACTCCGGCTGATCCGCCCGGTGCAATCCACCAGTTCCAGGTAATCTGCAAAGCTGAACAGGATGCCTCGCTGGAAGCCGTTTCGAATCACGCCTTCAAAACCCAGCAGCGGTTTTAACGGTACCGCAAAATCATTCAGTGCCTGCTGTTCCGTCTGTCGTGCAATGGCTTCCGCCAGATTGAAGCTAGGATGAATGCGTTCCTTAATGCTGGTGTGGTCGGAAGTTTCTGGAGTCTCCGCCATGGCGGCCCGGATAGGGTTCAGGTCAACATAAGCCATGCAGGAAAGGAGGGCTTCTTCGGTATCTAGAGCCTGGGATTTGAATCTACTCTCCCAGAAATGCCCCGTGCACTCATCTTCCCGGTTGGCTTGCCTCGCAATTGGTTCATTCAGGCATTTCATAAACCAGCTCAAATCCGCCAACCGCTGCCGGAAGGTTTCCGAGTACGCCTCCACTCGCCGAAGCTCTGCCGTACACAGCTCATCACCCCGGTGATATCGCTGCACCAGTGGTGGCCCCTTGTAAAGGCTGCACCAGCGCGCCAGCACCTCATCCATACTCCAGGGTTCCACCTCATCCGGGCTGAGCTTCACCACCAGGTGGTAGTGGTTCGACATCACCGCATAAGCTGCGACATCTACCGCAAACACAGATGCCAGAAGCCGGATTCGCTCTTCAATCCAGCCCCGCCGGTGCTCATAACAGCGCCCGGTGGCGCGGTCCTGCCCGCACAGGAATGTGCGGCGCACGCAGCGTGAGATCACGTGGTAGAAGGGGGTATCTGAAACGCTGACCAGTTCTGCTCTGGCTTTGGGCATGGTGGGGTCCTTGTCTTCCGTGACTGTTGACATGGTCATATCATGCATCAATAATTCGGATCTGTATAGATGTACAGTATTTTGGTGTTTTAGTGTGTTTCCCTTATTTCTGCTATTTCTCAAACTCTATTTTTGTATGTACAATAAATCCAGATGAATATTGAATTCGATCCAAGGAAGGATGAGAAGAACACTGAAAAGCACGGTGTTTCGTTAGCTGATGCCGCCAGGCTCGAATGGGATTGGGTGTGGTTTATGGAGGCTTTATGCAGACAAAATCTAAATCAGGTCGGAAGTTTACGCTGCCCTCGAGTGATGAAGAGTCTGGCATTAACGAGGGGATTGCACAAGACGCAGATACACGCGAGCTCACGGAAGAAGAGTTCCGCCGGTTGCGTCCGGTTGGTCGGCCCAAAGCGGAGACCACTAAAGAACGGATAACTATCAGACTTTCACCGGAGGTCGTTGAGCAGTTTCGCGCCACAGGCAGCGGCTGGCAAACCCGAATGGACAAGGCGCTTCAGGAGTATCTGAGAACCCACAGTCAGTCCGATATTGAGAGGTTGGGATAATGCACAACAATCGAGGGAATCTACTGCGCTAGAATTTGTCGAGGGAATCTACTGCGCTAGAATTTGAGCACAGCGTGATTCATGGACAGGCACTAGCCTGATCATGGACAGGCACTAGCCTGATCAATCACGCCACCAGCCATCTTTTACACTCTTTCACCAACACCCCTCCAGATTTGCGCTATGGTAAGCATAAAAAGGAGGTTAGCATGCTCAAAAGGACGCTGCTTTTAATTAGTCTTTCCATCCCCACCCTTGGTCACACTGCAGTTTACCAATGCAAGACCAACGGCCAGACGGTGTTTTCAGACCAGCCCTGCGGCGAAGATGCCCGGCGCATTCAGGTTAAAGCCCCGGCACGCATTGGCGGAGGCTCAATGTTGGGTAAGAGTGGCCAGGAATTTCTCGATCACAGGGACCGGAAAAGTGAGGTCGAAAGCATAGACCGGAGTATCGAGCGCCTGGAACGTCAGAAAGCCCGTGCAAAAATGAACATGGACAACGCGCTCATTCGCTATCAGCGGCAAAAAGCCAACGCCAACAACAACCTGGCCGGTGCCACCTGGGAAGGCTCGTTAGCTCAGGAAGCAGAGGTGCTTCGCAAGCGGTATCAGGCAGAGATTGACGGAGTTAACCGGGAAATCGACCACCTGCGTGCGGAGCGGCGGCGAATACTTCAATAACCGGGTCAGACCCCGCTAAAGATCATGGACAGGCACTAGCTTAGTGCTAGGTCAACTAAGCTAAATCGTCCATCCCAACATCAAGCGCCTCGGCCAGGGCTTTCAGAACTTTGGTGGACGCAGTTTTGCCAGTGTTCTCAATCTGGCTGATGTATGACTTGCCAACTCCGGCCGCCTTGCCAAGGGCTTCTTGGGTCAGCCCCCGGTATTCTCGCCAGATCTTCACCGGGTGTTCTTTCCCGGTTATCAGGCGTTCGGCAATGTCTCCCGGAACGGTTTCATCCTCGCCGATGGCCAGCTCCTTCATTGCAGCGCTGGCGTCTGCAGCATCCTGCGCATCTTCAGCAAGTGCCAGCAGCTCGAGATACTCGTTGTAGGGCACCACGGCATATTCTGGTTTGCCTTCTCGTTCAATAATTTGAGCACTCATTTGTAAACGTCTCCTCTTGTGCCTATCTTCAGCACCAGTACCACCAATTCACCGTTATCAATACGGCATATTGCCCGATAACTCCCTTGCCTCAGCCTCCAGAAGGGCTGGCCTTTCATTGGTTTCCAGTCGCCTTCATAATGAAAGAGTTGCGGGTGCAAAGTAAAGGCAGGCCCATTCGGGCATTCTTTGCATTCGATCCTGCCCGTACAGGCATAATTCTCTGTGCTGGTGAGAAGACAGGAAAAGACAAGCGGTTTTATGATGAGATGATTCCACTGGCAGATCGAGAATTTACCGCCCATTTGGAAATGCTCAAGGGAGGAATCTGATATGGCAAGTTCTTTGGACGCACTGCTGGCTAACGAAAAGCCGGAAGTTGTCAGGCAGGCGCAGCTAAAGGCTGATCGCATACTTATGGAGATTCGTCTCAGCGAGGTGCGTGCATTATTGCAGAAAACCCAGAAGGATATGGCGGAGGCCATGGGTGTGACCCAGCCTACGATTGCGAATATGGAAAAGGCTGGTAAAGACTTGAAGCTATCATCTATTAAGCGATACGTGGAGAGTGCGGGAGCGAAAGTCCGTCTGGATATTGAGCTTCCTGATGGGACTCATCTGGCCATTCCTCTGTAAAAGCACTGGCTGATTTTCGTGCGCGTCATACTAGCTATGGACAGGCACTAGCTTATTCGTGGACAGGCACTAGTGTCCCGTCTGGGTAATCCCTTTATTTATTATCAATAACACTCAGCTTTGCTCGCGTCACTGAAGTCATAATCGATTCTGCACTCTTGTGCCAGCGGAACGGCTTTGCCAGTTTCTCATTGTGAGTTTGGATAAAGCGACGAATCGCCTTCTTCAGTTCGCCGACACTGGTAAAAATGCCACGATACAAAGCGCGGCGTTCCAGTTGACCAAACCAACCCTCCACGGCATTCAGCCAAGAGGCGCTGGTGGGTGTGAAGTGAAGCTTGAACCGGGGATGTTTTTCCAGCCAGGCTTTCACCTCTGGTGTTTTGTGAGTCGAGCTGTTGTCCAGAATCAGATGAAGGTCCTGCTCTTTCGGTGTTTCTCGATCAATTTGTCTCAGGAAATCGAGAAACTCTTTGGCGCGGTGGCGTTGTGTAATGCGCCCAATCACTTCGCCGTTCAGGATATTCAGGGCCGCGTATAAGCTGGTCGTCCCGTGCCTCTTGTAATCGTGGGTACGGCGCTCGATCTGGCCGGGTTTCAGTTGCAGCTTTGGTTGAGTGCGATCCAGTGCCTGGATCTGCGTTTTTTCGTCAACCGACAGCACCAGCGCGTTATCCGGCGGATTCAGGTACAGGCCAACGACATCGAAAACCTTCTCAGCAAAGTCCGGATCATTGCTTATTTTGAAGGTTTTCAGCCGGTGCGGTTTCAGGTCAGCGGCTTTCCAGATCTGATGCACTTGCCAGCGACTGACACCGGCATATTCGGCCATCAACCGGATGCTCCAGTGGGTAGATTCCTTGGGCACCTTTTTGACCGTGTCATCAAGAATTGCTTTAACCTTTTTCTGATCCAGCTTTCTGGGTTGTCCAGGTCTTGGTGCATCCCGAAGACCGCTCAGGCCCTGTTCGGTGTAACGATTACGCCACTTAAATACCGTGGCCGTCGTGGTTCCCAGTTGCTCCGCAACGACTTTGGGTGATTCACCGGCATTCAGGGCCAAAACGATTCGTGCTCGCAGAACAAGATTCTGACTCAGCGTGCTTGTTCGCAGCCAGCTTTCCAGCTCCAGTTGATCGTTTACCGTAAGATTAAAGGGTGCTGGTTTCCGGGCCAAAACAGAGTCTCCGAGCTCGTGAACAATAGCTCGAATTGTAGCACATTTTCGCTTAGGAATTAACCAGACGGAACACTAGCTTATTCGTGCGTAGCTGCATGGACGAACGGGTCGTTCGTATTATGAACGAAGAGTAAGCGGGTCAGACCCCCGCAGCTTATTCGTAAGTGCAGAAGTAAGCCGTATCCACCTCAGCCTTCACCTTAAAACTGGTATTCGCTGCCACCTCAAAAGCCTTTCCGGCATCGTATCGAACCCAGTTCTCACTGCCCGGCAGCTGAACCGTCAGCGCGCCACTGACAACCGTCATCACTTCCTTTTGGCTGGTACCGAACTCATACTCACCCGGGCTGATGACGCCCACGGTGGCAGGTAGTGTCTCGCCCTGGAAGGCGATGGATTTTACTTTGCCGTCGAAGTACTCGTTTACACTCAGCATGGCCGTGATTCCTTATAAATTGGGCGGCTAATATACTGCAAGATCCCGTGGACAGGCACTTGTTAATTACTTGTTAATTAACGAGGGCACTATGGACCTCTTCGACCAATTCACCCCGCCAGAAAACCTGCTGCCCTGGTATGGCGACCGGCCGTTTGCTTATACCTATTCAAGGGCCACCAAGCAGGCGCTGCCCTGGGTTCCGGTGCTGGCGGAGTTGAAAGCGCTGGTCGAGCAGTGCAGTGGCGAGCCCTATAACTCCTGCCTGCTCAATCTTTATCATAGCGGTGAGGAGGCAATGGGTTGGCACAGTGATGACGAGCCCGAGCTGAAAAAGCACGGCGCAATCGCTTCGGTGAGCCTCGGGGCGCCGCGGCGGTTTGTCTTCCGGCACAAGCAGAGCAAGGATCAAATAAAGCTAATGCTGGAACACGGTAGCCTGCTGGAGATGAAGGGAAGTACCCAGGCCTTCTGGCAGCACAGCCTCCCGGCGACGAAGACGGTGCAATCGCCGCGGATTAATCTGACATTTCGGGCTATGGTGGTGTAGCGGGGTCAGCCCCCCGGTACATTGCCTGTTCACTGTTGATGCCCAAGAACCATGCGCATATACTGATTCAAATACTGTTCGAGGGGGCATGCCATGCGAACTACTGAAGTTGCGAAATCCGTACGTAAACCAACGAATCTGTCGCTGGATAGTGCTCTTCTTAAAGAGGCAAAATACCTTGGAATCAATGTCTCGCGGTCTGCAGAGGCAGGAATTGCGGAAGCAGTCAAACTTCATAAGCGGAGCAAATGGCTTAACGAGAATGCCGAAGCGATTGAAAGCTCGAATGCCTATGTTGAAGCCAACGGCTTGCCTCTTGCACGACATCGGCAGTTCTGATGTCCCGTTTCGATATTTTTGAAAATGAAGAAGGGGCAGGGTACCTGCTGGATGTACAGTCCGACCTTCTCAGTGGCTTGAACACACGAGTAGTCGTGCCGTTACTGCCCAAATCGTCGGCGCCATTCCCTGCGCAGAGGCTCAATCCGGTGTTCAGCATCAACGGCATGGAAGTCGTCATGGCTACTCAATATATAGCCGCTGTACCGGAAACTGAGTTGCGCTTTTGCTCCGGTAGCCTTGCTGAGCTGCAGGATGAGATTGTCGCAGCACTGGATATGCTGTTTTTGGGCTTTTGATTCCACCCCACCAAATGTACCGGGGGTCTGACCCCCACCCCAAAAATCACAAGGTAGTCAAAAACGCCGCCAGCTCCTCAACATCTCCGGCCGTTAACGGGGCGGCAATCCCAATCATCGGTGAGCTCTGCGCCGCCGGGTCCATCTCTTTGAAGCGCTTCAGGGCGATCTTGATGTATTCCGACGGTTGGCCAGCCAGGCGCGGCATATCGCGGAAGCCTTCGGCCTCTTTGCCATGGCAGGCAGAGCACTTCGCCTGAAACTTGGCGCGGCCAGCGTCGATCAGATCGGGAGCAGGGCTGGTGCGGGGCTTGGCTTGTTGCAGGGAGTAGTACACAGCAATGTTGATGCGCTCTTCCACGGTGAGGGTTTGCGCCAGCTTGCTCATCACGTAGTCTTCACGCACGCCGTTGCCGAACTTCTCGAATTGCTCGAACAGGTAAAGCGGGTGCTGGTCGGCCAGATTCGGAATGTAGTCACGCCTGCTGTTGCCGTCTTTCCCGTGGCAAGAGCCGCAAAACAGGATGCGCTCCTTGCCCGCAGCATAGGCGGCATCGCGCCGGGAATCATCGGCCATAATCGATTCCAGCTCACTCAGAGCTTGGTGAACCGATTGGGAAAACGCCACCGGCGCCGCCATCATTCCGGCTACCATCAACCCGCCCATACACAACTTCCGCAGCATCTCGCACCCTGCCATCTGAAAATTGTGCCAAGAATATAGACATACCCGCAGGCCATTCTTGCTAAAGATCAATAAAATCCAACTTGGGGTCAGACCCCCGATACACTTTGCCGGGCAAAATGTACGGGGCTGACCTGCTTCGTTGATTATCTGATGGAAACCTCGAACTCGCCGGATTCGTTGTCTTCTGTTACTTCTACGTCAAACATCATGTGCGAGGGAGCATCGCCGGTGGGTTCGCCAAGCGTTACGCTTCTGGTGCCCAGAGCGCCGTCTTTAAAGGAGGCAATCTGCAGTGTCGCTGTTCTGCCATCTGCGCGACTGTAATTGGCGATGCCAACCTGGTAAGTACCGGTTTGCAGGGTTTCTGCTTCACAAGATGCGAAATAGTGTTCGGGGCCATTGGCTGTGGTGTTATCAACATCCAGGTAGCCGGATTGTCCGCTCATGGTCTGATAGAAGACATGGGAACCGCCGGGTTCATACACGTGCAGGTCGACATCGCCAGTACCGTTCCAGGTCAGTGTGGCGGTAAAGAACCCTGTCTCGGCTTCTGCCGGCATCTCTGGTGGTTGCACAGCTGCCAGTTCATTCTCGATATCTCCCACAACTGCGGCACCAATATTCAGTGCAGGGTTAAGGTAAATCTCCAGAAGCCCGTGCCCCAGGATGTCTGTTTCACCATTCAGGCCCGCCGGGCGATCCAGATAGGCTGGGATAATGTCAGTTATGTCCTGCACACCTCCGGTAGCCCGAAGGGCGTTGATGACAAGGTCTTTGTCCGCGAGGCGATGAGGCCCGTTGGCCATGGGTGTCGCTGGTGCAATATGTACCAGTTTCAATGATTCGGCATCGGTTTGAGATGCAGCATAATCATAAGCGGAATTGGCAAAGAGGTTCCCTTGTGAATGAGCGACCATCACTATCTGTTTACCCTCAACTATCCAGGTATCAAGACGTGATTGATGCTCTGCGTAGTTGTTGAGAGTTGGCGGATTGTCTGCCAGTGAAGTCAGTGATTCCACGATAGATGCACGGTACCAGTCCAGGAAGTCATCGCGAATCTGGGGCAGGGTGGTTGCCAGTTGCCCCAGCTTCTCCCACCAGGTGCCGCCACCGTTGATGAGTTCCAGTGCGAGCTCGAAGCGGCCGTGAAGTATCTGCTCCTGCTCGAGAACCCGTTGCTGGAAAGTTTCTACGAAATCTTCGAGGCCGTTGGTGTGGTTATACATGACCTCGTAGCGAATGTTCTCGCCGTCGGCTCGTTCGTTGCCATGAATACGGCGAAACTCATTCAGCGCACGATGAGCTTCGGCGCTAGTGGTCTGCACCCCATTAAAAAATGCAAAGATAATTCCCGAATCCCGGCAAAGATTCCTTGTTTCAACAGCTTGTGCCCATGCCTGAATAGGCATTGCTGCTACCAGCAAGATGGCCATTCCAACGCTGACAAACTTCCGTGTTTGCTTATTCACAACTGTTTCCCTCCGGCAGCGACCAGGATGAACCATCCAGCGCTTTGTTGAACTCCATGTACTGTTTCAATCGTTCTTCTGTGTTGAATGTAACGGCTTCCAGGTTCCGGGACACGACAGCCGGTTCCGCGCCAGAGTTGGCATCACCAAATACCTCGTAAATACAGGCAGTGGCGCGAGAGATCAGCTGGTTGGTTTGGCGAACGGCCGTGGGGTTTGTAAGGTCTGTACTCAGCACCGACTGATTTGCTTTTGCCGCCTGGTTAGCCGCGGCAACCTGTTCGGTGTCGGAGAACTGGAGGGAAATGTATTCGTCGATATCATCACGAATGCCATTAGTGTCGGTGTCCGTACCGGGCAGTGATGCACTTCGATCGAGTTTGGGTATTTCTCCGGAGTCCTCAAGGGATTGCAGTGTAACTGCAGGGGGTGTTTCCGGTGGTTGAGAGGCGGATTTCGAGGTGTCGCTGTCGTTATCTCCACATGCGACAAGCGCCAGTGCCAACGGCAGGCACAGCAGTTCCGTCTTCATGTTCAGCTCCATTGAAATGTCAGGATCGTCATTGAACCCGGCGCGATTGTATACATAACTTTACATTCATATCAATTGGGGGTCAGACCCCCAATACATTTCACCCCGCAAAATGTTTTTGGGTCTGACCCGCAGTACGGGGTAAGCTGGAAATATCATTCAGCAGACAAGGACATACACGCCTATGAAACTTCGCTTCCTTGGTGGTACTGGCACCGTAACGGGCTCCCGTTATTTGCTTTCAGATGACTCCCATCGCCTGTTGGTCGACTGCGGTATGTATCAGGGCGTGAAAACCCTGCGGCGGCGGAACTGGGCGAAGTTTCCGGTGGATCCTTCCAGCATTGATGCGGTGGTGCTCACCCATGGGCACATTGACCATTCCGGCTACCTGCCGGCGCTGGTGAAGAACGGGTTCAAGGGCAAGATTTACTGCACTAAGGCCACCCATGAGCTGTGCAAGGTGTTGCTGCCGGATGCGGGTTTCCTGCAGGAAGAGGATGCCAAGTACGCGTTTCGGAAGAAGTTTTCCAAACACGAACACCCGGAGCCGCTGTTTACCGAGAAGGATGCCTGGGAAGCGCTCAAGCACTTCGAATCCCTGCATTACCACGAGAAATTCGAGCCGGTGAAGGGCTTTGAAGTTACCTTCACTCCAGCCGGGCATATTTTGGGCTCGTCGTGCGTGCATGTTCACCACAAAGGCGCGGATCGCACTGTGGTGTTCAGTGGCGATGTGGGCCGGCAGGATGACATCATCATGCGTCCGCCGGAGCCGTTACAGAAGGCGGATGTATTGGTGTGCGAGTCCACTTACGGCGATCGTACCCATGGCGAGTCTGACCCGGAGCGGGATCTGGCGGAGATTATCACCAAGACGGCCGGGCGTGGTGGTATCACGCTGATGCCCGCGTTCGCTGTGGGTCGCGCGCAGATGCTGCTATACGTGGTGCACAAACTGATGGGCGAGGGCAGAATTCCCAAGCTGCCGGTGTACCTGAACAGCCCCATGGCCATCAAAGCCACGGAGATCTTCATCAAGCACCATAAAGAGCACAAACTGAACCATGCTCAGTGCGAACTGATCGATGACAAAACCCAGTTCGTGCGCACGGTGGAAGAGTCCATCGAGCTGGATGCCGCCCGATATCCCTGCATCATCATCTCTGCCAGCGGCATGGCCAGCGGCGGTCGCGTGCTGCACCATCTGAAAACCCTGCTGCCGAACCCGCGCAACAGCGTCGTCTTCGCCGGCTTCCAGGCCCCCGGCACCCGTGGCGATGCCCTGGTAAACGGCGCCGAAGACGTGAAAATTCACGGCGAATACTGGCCCGTGAAAGCGGAAATCCACAACCTGAACTCAATGAGCGCCCACGGCGACTACAATGAAATCCTCGCCTGGCTGGAGCAGGGCCACCTGAAGCCCGAGCGCGTGTACGTTACCCACGGCGAAATGCTCGCCAGCGATACCATGCGCAAGCGCATTACTGAGAAATTTGGCTGGCATGCGGAGGTGCCGGAGTTGTTTGAAGAGGTGGAGATCTGAACCCGGCTTCGCCGCCTGCCGTATTCTCAAGCCACCTCGGAAAGTTGCTTCTCCAGACTTTCCGGCAGCGTAATGCGGACAAACAGCTGCTCGGGGAAGAGGTAATCTTCCCCGGATTCATCGATCACCCGCAGCATCCCGACGGCCTTCGCCTGTGGGTCATCGATGAGTTCATAGAGCTTACGCGGCTCAAGCGATGCCTCGTAGCCCTCATTGCTGGTACAAACCACAAAATGATGAGACATAGTATTACTCCAGAAACCGCTTGATCTTAAACTCTTTCTTACCAATACCTGAAGCTTCGTACCAGTGCACTTCCGCTTCCATAGCCTAATCAAACCCAGGAAACCCGCTCCCGCCGAATCACATGCTGGGGCATCCCGGCCGGACAAATCCTTGGTCGGCGGGGTATCACACATTACTTGTGGGTTAGTTTGAAAGTACAACAATCTGTCTCGCCCCTCTGTCAGCGCCATTCGCCAAAGCCTGAAACGCCGCTAAACCCAATCCTCTCGCTCATGCCGAACACGGATAATGAATATGCCGCCGGTATCTATAATTTGATAGATAACGATATGCACCCCAAAAGGGTGGATTCTCACCGGCGGCGATAGTTCCAGCCGCTCTGGCGCTGCAAGTGGGTTGCTGGCAAGGAAATCAAAGCAAGCTTCCAGTCGTGCATGGTATTTGGCTGCTTGCAATTCTCCGAAGTTTTCCAGCCCGTGCACGTAAATAGAAATAACATCTTCTTCAGCCTTCCTGCTGAGAATGTACCCCATCACTGTCACCATCCATGGCTAGCTTTTTAGCAACAGCTCTCAGCTCATCCATAGAGCGTGTTCCCGGCCCGCTGGCAATGCCGGCGGTAACGAGAGCTTGCAGTTCTTCAACTTTACGCAATCTGTCCTGATCCTTGCGAATCAGATCCCTCACGTAATCGCTGGTATTCGAATAGCGCCCGGATTGCGCTTGCAGCTCCGCCCAGTGTTTCATGGCTTCGGGCAGGGAAATGTTCATGGTTGCCATAAATAAGCCCTCCTGACGGTAAATTATGGCAAAGATTGCCAGTCGAGGCACGTATGAATCAAATCCAGGAAACCCGCTCCCGCCGAAACCCCACCGGCGCCGTCCCTGTACCCGCAGCATCCCCATACCGCTCCTTCATCCGCTTTTGGAAACCCTCAGAACCCAGCGCCAGCCCGGCAATCGCGGAATAGCGAATCTGGTCTTCCACCGCCTCCGGCATCGGGCTGACCACAAAATTGCGATAACTCACCAGCCGCTGATCGGCATCCGGCTGCAATTCCAGGTAACAAGGGTGGGGCACATGAAAGCGCGAACCGCTGCCGTAGGCATGGCATAAATAGCTGGACCACTGGTATTCGCCGGCGTAATCCACCATGCCCGCCTTCACCGGGTTCAGTTCAATGTAGCGCTGGCATTGCAGGAAATACTCCTCGGTATCCACCAGGCAAGACTTGAAACGCCCCTCCCACAAGCCTCCGGTGCGCTCGTACCGGGCGTTGTAATACTGCGCGTAAGACTGCCCGATCGACTTCATAAAAGCCGACAGCCCGTCATCAGTCTTCGGCGTTACCAGCAGGTGAGTGTGGTTGGTCATGAACACCCACGCGTGAATATCTACCTCGAACTTCTCCTGGTAGCGCGTGAGATACATCGAATAGGTGGCGAAATCAGACAAATCCTGAAAACAAACCTGCCGGTTATTGCCCCGCTGAATCACATGCTGGGGCATCCCGGCCGGACAAATCCTTGGTCGGCGGGGCATCACACATTCCTTGTGGATTAATTTGAAAGCGCAACAATCTGCCCCAGCTGCGCCAAAATTTCAAGCCCGGGTCAGACCCAGAATACATTTCACCCCGAAAAATGTACTGGGGGTCTGACCCCGTTTTGAAAGCTGGCAGGTTGCAATTTCATCATAATGAGCTATTAATAACTCGCAAGGGCTTAAAATGGGTTTTTTATAAATCACTATGTCGAAAATAAGTAGCAGGCCATATTCCAGATACAATCGAACAGCCCTCGAGCTGCTCGCTACGTCCATCCGAAGTGAGCGCCTCCGGCAAAAACTGACAGCACAGGAGCTGGCAGAGCGGGCGGGCATATCTCGAAGCATGCTTCAGCGTATCGAAAAAGCAGACCCAGCCTGCGCCATTGGTGCGGTGTTCGAGGTGGCTACGATTCTTTCGATCCCTCTTTTTGAGGAGGATCCTGCAGCGCTTGGAAGGGCTCTGGCCACTGCAAAACAGACGCTGGCCTTGCTGCCAAAGTCGGCAAGAAAACCAAGGACGGAAGTGGATGATGATTTCTGATAGCGAAGCGTATGTCTGGATCTGGCTGCCCGGTCAGGTTGAGCCGGTTGTGGCGGGCCGGCTGGAAGCGGAGAACGGTCGGCTCAGCTTCACATACGGTAAGAGTTACTTGAGCCGAATTGAGCAAACGCCGGCAGCCATTCCGATCTATGAGCCGGAACTACCATTGGGCAAGGGTGTAATCCAGCCGCCTGATGGATTGGAAATGCCTGGTTGTATTCGGGATGCGGCGCCCGATGCCTGGGGCAGACGGGTCATCATCAACAAGCGCCTTGGTCTGAAGGGTGCAGGTGTAGATCCCGCACGGCTGGATGAAATCATCTACCTGCTCGAATCCGGCTCCGACCGAATCGGAGCTCTGGATTTTCAGCGTTCGCCGACAAACTACGAGGCGCGAGCTGCAAAAAATGCCACCCTTGAAGAATTGCTAGCATCGGCCGACCGGGTTGAAAAAGGAATTCCGCTAACGCCGGAGTTGGACCAGGCGTTGTTCCACGGTAGTTCCATCGGTGGCGCCCGGCCCAAGGCACTGATTGAAGACGGCGGAAAAAAATACATCGCCAAATTCTCCTCAACTACCGACATCTACAACGTAGTCAAAGCCGAATACATCGCCATGCGTTTGGCAGCCATAGCGGGGCTAAGTGTCGCGCCGGTGCGGCTGACCTCCGTGGCCAATCGGGATATCCTGCTGATCGAGCGCTTCGACCGAGAGCACACAGCCAAAGGCTGGGCCAGAAAAGCCGTGGTATCGGCGCTCACCATTCTGAGCCTTGACGATATGATGGCGCGCTACGCCAGTTACGAAGACTTCGCTGAAATCATACGGCACCGGTTCGCAAACCCCATTGAAACCCTTCGAGAACTCTTTACCCGTCTGGTATTCAACGTCTTGTGCGGCAACACCGATGACCACGCCAGAAACCATGCAGCCTTCTGGGATGGTCGGCAACTTCAACTTACGCCGGCCTACGACATTTGCCCCCAAGGCAGAACCGGCAACGAAGCCTCTCAGGCCATGCTGATTGCGGGCCACAACAATCTGAGCCAGCTGGCCACCTGCCTGAAGGCCGCATCTTCATTCCTGTTGCCCCCATCAGAAGCCGAAGACATCTTCGACCACCTGATCAGCACCATAAACACCCACTGGGCCAACGTGTGCGACGAAGCAGCGCTGAGCACCGTAGATGCAAACCTCCTGTGGCAGCGCCAATTTCTCAACCCCTTCTCCCTGCAGCGCTACTGAAGCCCGGGTCAGACCCCCAATACATTTCACCCCGCAAAATGTACTGGGGGTCTGACCCCCAAAGTTTGTTAACATGGGGGAAAACGGTCAGGCAGGATGCAATCATGCACTACAGCTCCATACTTCCGGATGTGATCAGGCTGGCGGATGAGGCCAGTGAGAAGGTGCTTCATATCTACGAGTCCGATTTCAAGGTGCGGTACAAGGAAGACAATTCGCCGATTACCGCGGCGGATGAGGCGGCTCACGAGATCATCTGTAAGGGCCTGCGCAACATCAGCCGGGACATTCCGATTCTTTCGGAGGAAGGCGCGGAGATTCCCTGGGAAGAGCGCAAAAGCTGGCGCCGGTTCTGGCTGATCGACCCGATTGACGGCACCAAGGACTTCACCCAGCGCAGCGGCGAATTCACCGTGAATATCGCCATGATCGAAGACGGCGTGCCGGTGATGGGCGTGGTTACGGCACCTGCTCTGAAAGAAGCCTTCTGGGGGATCAAAGGCGAAGGCGCCCACATGCGCGACCGCACTGGTCGGGTACACCGAATCCGCGTGGCAGAACCCCGGGAAACCCTGCGGGTAGTCGCCAGCAAAAATCACCTGAACGACGAAACCCGCGCCTTCATCGACACACTCGGCCCCCACGAAACCGTGCAGGCCGGCAGCTCCCTGAAATTCTGCCGCATCGCCGAAGGCCATGCCGACATCTACCCGCGCATGGGCCCCACCAGTGAATGGGACACCGCAGCGGCCCATGCCATTCTTCTCGCGGCTGGGGGGCAGGTGCAGACGGTGGATGGTAAGCCGTTGGTGTATGGCAAAGAGGATATTTTGAATCCGCACTTTATTGCGGCGGGTGGGTGGTATTTTTAACGAGCGGGCCAGACCCCCGGTACATTTTGCTTTGCCAAATGTATCGGGGGTCTGACCCCGGATAACGGGGCAGAAGTTATGTACGCAATTGAGTTTGAAGCCCAGATCAAAGATGGAGTGGTCAAGATTCCCGAACAGTACGCGCGGTTAATGAATGCGCACGCTCGGGTAGTTGTGCTTATAGATAATGCCGACCAGGAAACGAAAGCGATGTCTGAGCATTCTGCGAGCACCATTGATGAGTGGAAGGATCCACAAGAGGACGAGGTATGGACATAAAGCCCGGCGATGTCGTGCTTTGCGAGTTTTACTTTTCAGACTTTCAAAAGAGCAAGCGCCGGCCGGTAGTGGTGTTGAAAGATAACTTGCCCTTTGATGATTTCGTAGGAATCCCGATAAGCAGCAAGATTGAGAAGCTTACGTGATCTCCAAGGCTGTGGTGCAGAAGAAGTATGGTGAGCTGACAGAATCCCGCTTTGAGCAGCTGCATGGGGATTTTTGCCGCTACTTTGGCTGTTGCTGAGTTTGGACGACAGGCGCTGGCAGAAGGGTGGGGTCAGGCCACGTGGGGCCCGACCCCTTTGTAGCCTGAAAGTTTTAAAGCGGGTCAGACCCCCGATACATTTTGCCTTGGCAAATGTATCGGGGGTCTGACCCCGGATTGGGGAATGGGATGACCTGGTACGCGTTACAACATAAGCCTGCGCAGGGCGATCGGGCGGTTCAGCATTTGCAGAACCAGGATGTTGCCTGTTTCTACCCGAAGATTGAGGTGGAGAGGGTGAAGGGCGGCAAGCGGGCGAAGCGGCTGGAGCCGTTATTTCCGGGGTATGTATTTGTGAACCTGGAGCAGACGAACCCTATGTGGGCGAAGCTGCGGTCTACCCGGGGGGTGATTCGGGTGGTGAGTTTTGCCAATAAGCCGGCGGCGATTGCGGATGAGGTGATTGATCACATCAAGGCCAGCATGGATAAGGTGGCGGAGCAGGGTGGTATCAAGCCGGGGCAGGCGGTGGAGCTGGATGATGGGCCGTTTAAGGGCATCGGGGCGATTTTTCAGGCTTACGATGGGGAAGAGCGGGCGATTGTACTCATAACCTTTATGCAGAAGCAGCAGCGGGTTAGTGTGCCGGTTTCGGCGATTCGGCCTTAGTGGAGATGGGGTTGGCTCTGGAGTAGGCAGGGAGTCTGACCCGTAGGGTCAGACCCCTTTGTCAGACCCCTTTGTAGCCTGCAGGGTAAGTAGCACCTGGCTTGCGGGCTACTCAGGGGTCGGGCCCTACGTGGCCTGACCCCTCCCTTTTGAAACTCAGGGTCAGACCCCTTTGTAGCTGGCTTAGTTAATTACCTCATATCGAATTGTGATCACATCACCACCCACTGGCAGTGCGGTGCCGCGCAGCAGTACGGTGTTCGACAGCGGGCGGTAGATCCAGCCGTTTTGGGCGTCCTGGCTTACCGGAACTACGGTGCCGTTTTTGCGCACTTCGATGGTTACCGGGTCTACGTTTTCCGGCAGTTCGAAGCGGTTGCTTACGCCGCCGGCGTTTTTGGAGATTTCTTCCATGAACGCGCTGAAGTCCTGGGTGGCGCCGATGTTGCCGAAGGAGCCGCCGGTGGCCAGGGCCAGGTCATCGTACTGGCTGTTGGGCGCGTCGTTCTCGTCAACCAGCGAATACACGGTGTAGCCACGTTCGGTGAACAGGTTGATCTGAGGATCAAACTCCGCACCACCTGCCGAGCGGCGGGTGTACTGGCTGGGCTCGTCGCTCAGGATCACCACAGACAGTGAAGAACCACTGCGTGGGTAACCCTCCGCAGTCACCACGCCATCCTCCGCATCGCCCTGTGCGGTCGACAGCAGCGCCTGCTCAGCGTTATAGATGCCGGTTTCGGTTGCAGAACCGTAGGTGCCCTGGTTCACCACATCATCACGGAACTCCTGCAGATCATTGGTGAACGCACCGTCTTCATTGGTGTCGGCCAGTTCAATGGTTTCACCGGTATTAATCGTACCAATCTGGAAATCCAGGCCGGAACTCTGCATCACATTCACAAACGAATCCGCCGCATCCGCCAGCGATTGTTGGTCGTCGCTCATACTGCCGGAATTGTCGATCACAAACAGGAAGTCCGCCAGGTTGCTGCCGCCTTCCACGGTGAATTGCTGTTCACCGGCGGTACGGGTAACACCCGGGGCAGACACGTTGCGGCCGCTGTTCAGGCGGGAAATCGCGTTCTCCCAGGTGTTCAGCTTGGCGGCCGGAGTTACAGATGCAATCAGCACCAGCTTGTCGTCATCGGCTTCTGGGGTGCCCTGGTCCTGATACACCACGGTCATGAACAGGCGGAACTCGGTTTCAGGCGTTTCAGAAGCCAGGCTCGCCGGCAGGCCGGTCACTTCGCCGCCCACAGCGTTCACGCCCAGCAGTGAAACCAGTGCATTGGCCACCTCAGTAGGCTTGGCGCCGTTGGTTACCGATAGCGTATAAACGCCGTTGTAGATCATGCCGCCGAATAGCTGGCCGGTAGATATGTTTGCAACCGACAAGCCGTTGTCCCCCAGGTTAATCTGATCGGCGAAGTTCTGCAGCACGTCGCGCGCATCAGAGCCAGCAGACATCACCGGCCGCTCAGCCACAAACGAGGCTACCTCGCGGGTGGCCAGCGAGCTGGCGGTAGTATTAGTGGCTTCCATCGTGCTGGCCGAACTGGCGAAAGCCATGCGTACCGGTTGAGACGTAGCCGGAGCCGC
Source organism: Marinobacter sp. ES-1 (assembly GCF_000475255.1). Lineage (NCBI taxonomy): Bacteria > Pseudomonadati > Pseudomonadota > Gammaproteobacteria > Pseudomonadales > Marinobacteraceae > Marinobacter > Marinobacter sp. ES-1. The sequence continues at coordinate 67,678 of NZ_AXBV01000013.1, read as the reverse complement.
GAATGCCTGAACAGACGCCGGTTCCGCCACTGCTTCCGAAGAACCGGCAAACATCATCGCACCGTCGAAATCGCCGCCCGGCTGTTCTTCCGGCACATCGAATTCCGCAGGAACAGAGACCGCTGCCGAGCCGGTCGCTACCGTTTCTACCTCAGTGGTGTTCTCCTCCGGTGTGGAGGTGTCTTCGCCTGTGTCAGCGTTGCCATCCGGCACCACATTACACACGTCAAACGACTTCTCCACCGTGCCATCGCGCACGGCCTCCACCAGGTAGCCGCCGCTGGCACAGCGCTCGCTGCCGGTATCCAGCGTGGTCACCCGCAGAAGGTCGCCGTCCATGTTTTCCACAACCGTGCCGCTGCAAATCTGCACCCGGTCGGTAACTTCATCGGCATCCAGAATGCTGTTGAAGTTGGCATCCAGCCCTGCGGCAATCTCTCGGCCGCCTTCCGGGCACACGCCGTTGGCTGGAATGTTCCCGGCCACGGCAAACAGCCCCATATCGTCATCATCGGGAATGTAAGCCCCATCGTTATCCGTAAGCCAGCAACCGCTCAAAGACAACGAAGAAGCCGCCATAGCAGCAGCCAGCGCAGACCGCCCAAACCTTACCTTGTTCATCCTTTAACTCCTTGGTGTTTTTGTTCCGGGCAGGGGAAACCGCAAACGCCTGCAAGCGCACAGGCGAAAACCCACACCAGGCAGCCCGGGCCCTGGTGCGAGAAGAGAGAAAACTGTGGGAGAGAGAAAAACTGCATGAGGAAGAATCCTTTCTTGTGTCACTACTGGCCGAATCCTTCGGCCGACATGTAGAGAGTAGTGGCATAACTGGAGTGTTTCAAGTTTGCATTTAAATTTTATCGTTTGTGGGGTTTTATGCTTTACTTGGTGAATGGCGCTGGGTTGGGTGGGGAGTCTGACGCCTTTGTAGCCTTTGGGTCATGTGCGCCAGACCTTGCAGGCTTCAAAGGGGTCGGGCCCTACGTGGCCTGACCCCACCCTTCTGCCGGCGGCGATCTCCTGGTTAGAGAATGGCTCTGGAGAAGGCAGGGAGTAGGCAGGGAGTTCGGAGTAGGCAGGGAGTCTGACCCGTGGGGTCAGACCCCTTTGTCAGATTCCTTTGTCAGATTCCTTCGCAGATTCCGGTTTGCAATTTTTTACATTGTTTTTGAGGTGTAAGTCCTTGATTTTGAATTATTGGCCTAAGATGTCACTTGTTTGTAACACCGGAACCCGTACAATCGCGCCGGTTTTCGAGCAAATCCTCATAACCCTGACAAGGAGTCAGTTGGGAAATCTTCCCTCCGGCACAGCCGCTGCCCCCTTGTCCATACGTTGAACAGTCTTCTTATGCCCTCAAAACACTGGACCCTGGTCGGTGGGGCGGTAGCGTGCCTGACGGCGCTTTCCTACACCGCGACTACCCATGCAGCCCCCTGGATTGAACCCGGCGACAGCCGCACGCGTTTTGCCTTGCAAAAGCTGGCGGACCGCGGCCATTTTGATCGTACGGTATCCACCTGGCCGGTAATGTGGAGCACGGTGGCGCAAGACATCAACCCCAGCGTTACCTCAGACCCAACCGCCACCGCAGGCGCCATGGCCTACCTGAATGCCGAAGAACGGGCGCAGTTCCGCACAGGCACAAGGGCCGAATTCATCCTGGCGGGCAGCACTGAGCAGCCCCTGGTACAAGGCTTCGGCAACGCGCGGCAGGAAGAAGGCCAGGCCACGCTGGACTGGCAATGGCAGGGCGAACACTTTGCCATCGGCCTGTCACCCACCGTGGTGGCCAACCCCACAGACGACGAACAATACCGCTACGACGGCAGCTACCTGGCCGGCACTCTCGGTAACTGGGTATTGGGCGCAGGCGCCATCGAACGCTGGTGGGGCCCGGGCTGGCAGTCCAGCCTGATTCTCTCCAACAACGCCCGGCCCATGCCCGCCGTATGGCTCAACCGCAAGCGGGATCTGGCACCAACCTCCAAATGGCTCAGCTGGATTGGCCCCTGGAACCTCACCGTGTTCGCCGGCCAGTTTCAGGACAAACGCACCATCGATAACGCCAAACTCATCGGCATGCGCTTCACCTTCCGCCCTGTGCAAGGGCTGGATATCGGCCTGTCCCGCGCCATTCAGTTTGGTGGGGAAGGGCAGCCGGAAAACAGCTCCGCCCTGTGGGATGCGCTCATCGGTAAAGAAAACGGCCAGCAAGGCGAAGGCCAGGACCCCGGCAACCAGCTCGGCAGCATTGACATCCGCTATGGCTTCGCCTTGGGCAACCAATCCATGGGCCTGTACACCCAAATGATGGGCGAAGACGAAGCCGGCGCCTTCCCGGCCCGCAAATCCTGGCTGCTGGGCACAGACTGGACCACCGGCCTGTTCAACACAGACCAGCAATGGTTCCTGGAATACAGCAACACCACCGCCGATGACTTCCTGGGCGATGCCATGCCCAACGTCACCTACGAACACTTCCAGTACCGCACCGGTTACCGGCACCACGGCCGCAACCTGGCCAACAGCTTCGAAGGCGATGCCGAAACCCTCACCCTGGGCGCGCACCAGTTCTTCGACAACGGCAACAACCTCTCGCTAACCTTCAGCTACGCCGAATTTAACAGCGATGGCCAGGTACGCGCGCAAATGCCAGACCCAGACGTGCGCTACTACATCCCCGCCACCCACCAGAAAACCGGTATCGTCAACCTGGGCTACGGCACCGCCCTGTTCAACGGCCGGCTGGACCTCAACCTGCGGGGCACCGAAAAGAAAATCCAGCTTGCAGGCATAGAGCTGGACCAATGGTCCGCGAGTGCCAGCTGGCGCTACCGTTTCTGACCAACGCCTGAAACCTGACTAATGCAACAAATCCATAATCCGGCTATCATCACCGGCCTGATAACCAAAAAAACATCCCGGCATTTCAACTATGGTATTGCGTACACTCATCACCCTGGCCGCCGTGCTGGCACTGTCCGGCTGTGCCTTTGCCCCCGGCTCGCACATCAACACCAGCGGCTGGAACCCGGATTACCAAAGCCCACCGGAAGAAGACTTCACCCACCTGGTACAAGTAAAACGCATAGGCCCAGACACCCTGCGCAACGCCATCGTGGCCGACGTACCGCCACCGGCGCCAAACCTGGTTCGTGAAGACAGCGACTACCAATACAAAATCGGCATTGGCGACGTACTGCAAATCACCGTATGGGACCACCCGGAACTCACCATACCTGCCGGCTCCAACCGCAGTTCGCAGGAATCCGGTAACGTGGTTAATGAAAACGGCACTATCTATTACCCCTACATCGGCTACGTGCAAGTGGCCGGCTTGACCACCCAGGAAGTGCGGGAAGAAGTCGCCAGCCGCCTGGCCCGCTACATTGAAGCTCCGCAAGTTGATGTCTCAGTTGCGGATTTTCGCAGCCAGCGTGTCTATGTAAGCGGCGCGGTTGATGAACCCGGTGTGTACCCGCTCACTAACGTACCCACCCGGCTGGTGGATGTGGTCAGCCTGGCTGGCGGGCTGGAAGAGGGCGCAGACTGGCGCAATGTAACCCTTACCCGGGATGGCAAAGACTACCGCCTGTCACTTAAAGCCATCTACGAAACCGGCAACAAACTGCATAACGTACTTCTGCAGCAGGGCGACGTCATCAACGTCCCTCTGGGCGATGACCAGAAAGTCTTCATGCTGGGCGAAGTGGGCAGCACCAAAACCCTGCCTATGGGCCGCAACGGCCTCACCCTGGCCGAAGCGATATCCAACGCAGGCGGCCTGAACGAGCGCCAGTCTGATGCCACCGGCGTATTTGTGGTGCGCCGTACCGAGAATGCTGACCCAGACAGCGACCACCTCATCGACATGTACCAGCTCAACCTGAAAGACGCCACTGCCCTGGTACTGGCAGACGGCTTCACCCTTAACAACCGCGATATGGTGTACGTAACCGCTGCCCCGTTGGCGCGTTGGAATCGCGTTGTGTCGCTGCTGGTGCCGTCGTTTACCGCCCTGTTCCTGGGTGACCGCGCTGTAAACCTGGGCGACTAACCCCGTATGTTCAACCGCATACTCGTGCTCTGCACCGGCAACATCTGCCGCAGCCCGGTGGCTGAAGCCATGTTCAAAGCCGGCCTGCCGGGTAAAGCGGTGGAGTCCGCCGGCCTTGGCGCGCTGGTAGACCACCCAACAGACCCGAGCGCAGCGGAACTGGCCCGGCAAGCCGGCCTCGATGTGAGCGAACACAAAGCCCGCCAGGCCACCACCGCCATGTTCAGAAATGCAGACCTCATACTGGTAATGAGCGAAGGCCAGAAAGCCCGGGTAGCAGAGCTGGACCCAACCGCCTCCGGCAAAACCATGCTCATTGGCCACTGGCTCCCGGGCCGGCCAGACATCCCGGACCCCTACAAAAAAAGCCGCGAAGCCTTCGCCCACGTACACCAACTACTCGAAGAAGCCGTAACCGCCTGGCTTCCCCGATTGAAATAACTCCAAGAGCCACGAATGACCCAAGCAAACAATACCGCAGCAACCAACCGGCAAGACAACGACGAAATCGACATCGGCTTTCTGCTCGGCAGCCTGTGGGACCACAAAATTTTCATTGCAGTCATGGCTGTGATATTCACTGCCGCTGGTCTGGTGTACGCGACACTCCAAACGCCCATTTATCAGGCAGACGCCCTGGTACAGGTAGAAAAGAAATCCGGAACCATTCCCGGAGCAGATATGGGTCAGATGCTGGGCGGCAATGGTGGCAGCGATACCAGTACAGAAATCGAGATTTTCCGCTCCCGCATGATTTTGGGGAAAGTGGTTAACCAGACCGATCTGGATATCGCCATTCAGCCCACCAGCCTACCAATACTCGGAGACTGGCCGCGGAGAAAAGGCATAACCCGCCCGGGATTCATGGAAGGCAAGCCATCCGTGTGGGCAGGTGAAACACTGGAAATCAAAGAGCTGGTTACCAGCCACGCAACCAACACCATGGTGATGTCGTTGCAGTCTCTGGGTAACGGCCGTTATCTGCTGAAGGACACACAAGGCAGCGAGTTAGGGCAAGGTATGGTTGGCCAGAAGCTCACGGTGGAAGAGCCCTGGCTGGAACTGACCGTTGCGGAACTCAACGCGCCAGCCGGAGCCGTATTCACCGTTGTAAAAAGAAGCCACCTATCCGCCATCGGCGGCCTGAAAGGGCGGCTTGGTATTCAGGATCAGCGCGGTACCGGTATTCTGCGACTTACGCTGAGCGGGCCAGACAGGGACGAGCTGGTGCGAAGCCTGAATGCCACGACCCAGGTATTTTTAACGCAGAACGTTGCCCGTCAGGCGGCCGAGGCTGAAAAGAGTCTCGAGTTTCTGGAGGAGCAGGCTCCCAAATTACGGGAACAGCTCAACGAAGCCGAAAACCGCCTGAACGAATACCGCCTGCAAAGCGACAGCATAGACCTCAGCTTTGAAACCCAGAACGCCCTCAACAGCCTGGTGAGCATCGAAGCCAGCCTGAACGAACTCCAGCTGCAGGAAACCGAACTGGCCCGGCGCTTTACCCCCAACCACCCGGTGTACCGCTCCCTGCTTGAAAAGAAAGAACAACTGCTGCGTGAAAAAGCCCGCCTGGAAGAGCGCACCGGCAACCTGCCAGAAACCCAGCAGCAAATCCTGCGCCTGAGCCGGGATGTACAAGTCACCCAGGAAATCTACGTGCAACTGCTCAACCGCATGCAGGAGCTGCGCTTGGCCCGGGCCGGCACCGTGGGTAACGTACGCATACTGGACGACGCCGTAGTGCAAGGCCAGGTAGCCCCCAAGCGCAACCTGATCGTCGCCGTGGCCGGCATGAGCGGCCTGCTGCTGGCCATGATCATCGTACTGCTGCGCGCCGCCTTTAACCGGGGCATCGTATCGCCGGAACAGCTGGAAGACCTGGACCTGCCGGTCTATGCCACCGTGCCTCTGTCTGAAGAAGAAAACCGCCGCAGCGCCAAAGGCAAGAAAGCCGGCAAGCGCAAAGCCAAATCCAAAGGTGGCCTGCTGGCCGTACGCAACCCGGCCGACCTCTCCATAGAAGCCATCCGCGGCCTGCGTACCTCTTTACACTTCGCCATGATGGAAGGCAGCGACAACCGCCTGGTCATCACCGGCCCAAGCCCCGCCATCGGTAAAAGCTTCATGGCCAGTAACCTGGCCGCCATCTGCGCCCAGGCCGGCCAAAAGGTGGTGGTGGTCGACGGCGACATGCGCAAAGGCCACCTAAACGAAGCCTTCAAACAGGATTCCCACAACGGCCTTTCGGAAGTGCTCTCCGGCAAACTGGAATTCGCACAAGCCGTAAAAACATCTGAAGTAGAAGGTCTGAGCTGGGTAAGCCGAGGCAGCGCCCCGCCCAACCCCTCAGAACTGCTCATGCAGGCCAGATTCACCGAGTTCCTGGATTACCTGAGCGAACACTTTGACCTGGTAATCATAGACACCCCACCGATCCTCGCGGTAACAGACGCCGCCATCATCGGCAAACAATGCGGCACCACCCTGATGGTCGTGCGCTTTGGGCAAAACACCCCCAAAGAAATCCAGATAGCCGAAAACCGTCTGGCCACCGGTGGCGTTACCCTCAAGGGCACAATCCTGAACGCCATGGAAAAGAAAGCGGCGACCAGTTACGGGTATTACGGGTACTACAACTACTCCTACAAATCCGAGTAAGCAGGCTACAAAGGGGGCTGACCCCACGCCCCCACAACCAGCAATCTACAAAGGGGTCTGACCCTACGAGGTCAGACCCCCACCAAAGCCAGCGACAATCACCAATCCAGCGCCAATCACCAAAAAAGCACCCATTAATGTTCACCCAGCTAAAAGAACTCTACTCCCTCCTAACCAACGAGCAGCGCAAAAAGCTCCGCCGCCTCCAATTCCTGGTCGTCCTCATGGCCTTCGCAGAGCTGGGCAGCGTACTCTCCATCGGCCCCTTCATGGCCCTGGTAGGAGACATGAGCCAACTCCAAGGCGACGGCATAGTAGGCGACATTTACCGCATGAGCGGCTTAGAAGACCCCCGCACATTCCTGTTCTGGACAGGCATCGGCGTTCTGGTGGCCCTTACCATCGCTGCACTCATTTCCATGTTCACCATCTGGCGCCTGTCCATGTACGGTGCAAGGGTTGGCGCAGAGCTCAGCAGCCGCCTGTACAGCCATTACATGCACCAACCCTGGCTTTTCCACGCCAGTGGTAGCAGCAGCCAACTCACCAACCAGATTGCACAGGAATGCGGGCGAATTACTAACGGCATCATCAACCCGTTAATGCAGATGAACGCCCGCATCGTGATGGCCGCACTCATGGCCGTAGCAATCTTTATCTTCAACCCGGCAGTGGCTATCACCGGATTAGTCATCTTCGCAGTAGCCTATATGGCCATGTACAGAATCGTGCGCCAACGCCTGATCAGAAACGGCGGCACCATCACTTCTGCCCAGCGTATGCGCTTCAAGTTAATGGGGGAAGGGTTCGGCGGCATTAAGGATGCACTCCTGCTTGGTAGGCAGCAGGTTTTCACGGACCGGTTTGATCAAGCCAGCATCCGCTTTGCCGATGCCCAAGGCAAAAACCAGGTAATGAGCCAGGTACCCCGCTTCGTCATGGAGCTAGTGGCCTTTGGCAGCGTAATCTTCCTGATTCTGTACCTGCTCGCCGCTCACGACGGCAACCTGGGCACCATACTGCCATTGCTCTCCGTCTATGCCCTGGCAGGTTTCAAGTTGCTTCCGGCCTTTCAGCTAATATACAGCAGTATTTCCGGCATACGAGGTAACCTGACTGCCTTCGAAGGGCTCCGCGATGACCTGAGAGCCAGCGCAACAGCAACCCTTCAGCTTGCCCCCAGTGAGAACTCCGGCGAGCATTTAGCCCCCCGCAAGACTATCGAACTCAAAAACGTACAGTTCACCTACCCCGGCAAAGCAGAGCCTGCGCTTCGGGATTTAACGATCAACATAGGCGTCAACCAAGTTATCGGCCTTGTAGGCGCCTCTGGCTCAGGAAAGTCGACAGCTATAGATATCTTGCTTGGCCTCATCCAGCCGGAAAACGGTGAGTTACTGATCGACGGTAAACCGATCACGAAACAGCAGCTCCGCGCCTGGCAGAATTCCCTGGGATTCGTGCCGCAATCCATCTTCCTGGCCGACAGCAGCATCCGCGAGAACATAGCTTTCGGCTTGCCCCCCGAGTTGGTAGATGAAGAAAAGGTACAGCGAGCAGCCACCATGGCCCATTTGGATGAGCTACTGGCAGAGCTGCCGGAAGGATTAAACACCAGAGTCGGGGAGCGGGGTGTTCAGCTTTCAGGTGGCCAGCGCCAGCGCATTGGCATTGCCCGTGCGCTCTACCACGATGCAGATGTTCTTATTCTGGATGAGGCCACCAGCGCACTGGATGGCATTACGGAAAAACTGATTATGGACGCAATTCATGATTTCTCCGGCAAGAAAACCATCATCATGATTGCGCACCGTTTGGCTACCGTTAAAAAGTGCGACTCCATCTACCTTCTGGCCAATGGCCAAGTGACAGATCAGGGAACCTACGCCGAACTTTGCCAGCGCAACGATGTTTTCAAGCGGATGGCAGATCATGCCTGAGAAGAACTCTATGAAACTCCTAGTCACCGGCGGCGCCGGCTTCATAGGCTCCGCCGTAATTCGCCACATCATCACCCACACCAACGATGAAGTGGTCAACCTCGACAAACTCACCTACGCCGGCAACCTCGAAAGCCTGGCCGAGGTCAGCGATAACGAACGCTACAGTTTCGAACAAGTCGACATCTGCAACCGCGCCGAAGTAGACCGCGTACTGGCCCAACACAAGCCAGACGCCATCATGCACCTGGCGGCCGAGAGCCACGTAGACCGCTCCATAGATGGCCCGGCAGACTTTGTCGAAACCAACATCGTAGGCACCTACACCCTGCTGGAAGCCACCCGCCAATACTGGCAGGCGCTGGAAGCCGAAAAGAAAGCCAACTTCCGCTTCCACCACATCAGCACAGACGAAGTCTACGGCGACCTCCCGCATCCGAGCGAAACGCCAAACGCGGAAGAGCACCTGTTCACCGAACAAACCGCCTACGCCCCCAGCAGCCCGTACAGTGCCAGCAAAGCCAGCTCAGACCACCTGGTACGCGCCTGGCAACGCACCTACGGCCTGCCGGTACTGGTCACCAATTGCTCCAACAACTACGGCACCTACCACTTCCCGGAAAAGCTCATCCCGTTGATGATCCTCAACGCCCTGGAAGGCAAGCCGCTCCCGGTATACGGCAAAGGCGACCAGATCCGCGACTGGCTGTTTGTGGAAGACCACGCCCGCGCCCTCTACAAAGTCGTCACCGAAGGCCAACCCGGCGAAACCTACAACATCGGCGGCCACAACGAAAAACAGAACATCGACGTAGTGCACACCATCTGCGACATCCTCCAGGAACTCCGCCCGCAGGAGCGCAGCTATCGGGATCTGATTGCCTTTGTGCAAGACCGCCCCGGCCATGACATGCGCTACGCCATAGACGCCAGCAAAATCCAGAAAGAACTGGGCTGGGCCCCCGAAGAAACCTTCGAAACCGGCATCCGCAAAACCGTCCAGTGGTACCTCGACAACCTCGACTGGTGCCAGCGCGTACAGGATGGCAGCTACCAGCGCGAACGCCTGGGAACAAACAATTGATTTGCCACTAAATCCACGAAAGAACACAAAAAAATCTTTTATTCTTTATTTTTATTTCGTGTCCTTTAGCGGATTTCGTGGCAAAAAAAGTCTCGAAGGGGTCTGTCCCTACGTGGACAGACCCCCATGGCACCAAATTTGATCAGCGGGTGGTCCCCTCACACTCCGAATTGAAGTCAAGGAAGCAAAAGTGAAAGGAATAATCCTGGCAGGCGGCTCCGGCACCCGCCTGTACCCCATAACACTCGGCACCTCCAAACAACTCCTGCCGGTGTACGACAAACCCATGATCTACTACCCGCTCTCTGTACTCATGCTGGCGGGCATCCGGGATATCCTCATCATCACCACCCCGGAAGATCAGGCCGGCTTCAAGCGCGCACTCGGCACCGGCGAACAATTCGGCATCAACCTCAGCTACGAAATCCAGCCAAGCCCGGACGGCCTAGCTCAGGCCTTTATCATCGGCGAAGAGTTCATCGGTAACGACAGCGTGTGCCTGGTACTGGGCGATAACATCTTCTACGGCCAAGGATTTACTCCCAAGCTTCATGAAGCGGTGGAGCAAGTGAACAAACAGGGTGGGGCTACTGTGTTCGGTTACCAGGTAAAAGACCCGGAAAGGTTCGGCGTGGTTGAGTTCGATAGTGCTCAAAAAGCTATTTCTATTGAAGAAAAGCCCACTAAGCCAAAATCACACTTTGCGGTTACTGGTCTTTATTTTTACGACAACAAAGTGATCAACATTGCCAAATCTGTTCAGCCATCAAATCGTGGTGAACTGGAAATTACAGACGTGAACCGGGCGTATCTTGAAAAAGGCGAATTGAAGGTAAACCTGTTAGGCCGAGGTTTTGCGTGGTTGGATACTGGTACCCACGAAAGCCTCCTGGAAGCGGCACAATTCGTAGAAACTATCGAGAAACGCCAAGGTTATAAGATCGCCTGCTTGGAAGAGATTGGTTACAACCAAGGGTGGTTGAGTCAGCAGCAGCTTGAACAGCAAGCTTTGCAACTCCAAAAAAACAACTATGGAGATTATTTGAAGGCTTTGGCGAGGGGCGAGGAATAGGATGGCTTATCTGTCTAAAGAGCAGCTTTTGTCGATGGGCTTCAAGGCTCTAGGTGAGAGCGTAAAAGTCAGTGACAAGGCGAGTATTTATAATCCTGATCAGATTGAGCTAGGTGATTTCTCAAGGATTGATGATTTTTGCGTGATATCGGGCCGCGTGGCTATTGGAAAGTATGTTCATATTGCGCCCTTTTGTTTGGTCGCGGGGGGCGAAAAGGGCATCTTTATGGACGACTTTTCCGGGCTGGCGTACGGAGTTCAGGTGTTTTCACAATCGGATGACTATTCCGGTCGAACGCTAACGAACCCTACCGTCAGTGACAAATTCAAGTGTGAGCGTAAAGCCGCGATTCGAATTGGCAGGCACGTGATTATTGGTGCAAGTTCGATGGTATTTCCAGGTGTAGATTTGGCTGAAGGGTGCTCCGTCGGTGCGATGACTCTAGTGAACAGAAGCACCCAACCCTGGGGTATCTATGCAGGCAACCCCGCCCGAAGAATCAAAGATCGCAAGCAGGATCTTCTAGAACTCGAAGCGCAATTTTTGAAAGAGCAGCAAAAATGATCCCGTTTAACAAACCGCCTGTTACGGGTGCTGAAGAGCAATATATCAAACAGGCGCTGGAGAGTAACAAACTCTCCGGCGATGGCCCTTTCGGCAAAAAATGCCAGAACTGGTTTGAAGCCAACCTTCCAGCCAAGAAAACACTGCTGACTCCTTCCTGCACTGCTGCACTCGAGCTGGCTGCCATCTTGATCGACATACAGCCCGGCGATGAGGTCATCATGCCGAGCTACACCTTCGTAAGCACGGCAAATGCCTTCGTACTCCGGGGCGCAAAGATCGTTTTCGTGGATATCCGGCCCGATACCATGAATATCGATGAACGCCTGATCGAGGCAGCAATCACTCCCAAAACCCGAGCCATCGTGCCTGTGCACTACGCTGGTGTTGCCTGCGAGATGGACTCCATCATGGCCATTGCAGGGCGCCATAACCTTTACGTGGTTGAAGATGCAGCTCAAGGCATGATCAGCAGCTACAAAGCGCGTGCGCTGGGAACCATCGGCCATCTGGGAGCTTTCAGCTTCCATGAAACCAAGAACTATACCAGTGGCGGTGAAGGTGGTCTGCTGATCATCAATGATGAGCGTTTCGCAGAGCGTGCGGAGGTCATTCGGGAGAAAGGCACCAACCGGAGCCAGTTCTTCCGGGGTATGGTAGACAAGTACCAGTGGGTGGATATTGGCAGTAGTTATTTGCCGAGCGAATTGCAGGCCGCATACCTGTGGGCTCAGTTGGAGCATGCAACCGAAATCAATGAATCACGCCTGAACGCCTGGCAATATTACTGGCAACACCTGCAGCCGCATGCGGAACAGGGGCGCATTGAACTTGCAACCATTCCAGGCGCCTGCGCTCAAAACGCCCATATGTTTTACCTCAAAACCTCCGGGCTGGAAGAGCGTACCGCGTTGCTGGAGCATTTGAAACGCCGGGATATTCTTGCAGTATTTCACTATGTGCCGTTACATACCGCCAAAGCCGGTGCTGCATTCGGGCGATTCCACGGCGAAGATCGCTTCACTACCGCCGAAAGCGAGCGGTTGGTGAGATTGCCAATGTTTTTTGGCATTTCGGAACAAGAGCTAAAACAGGTTGTCGAGGCGGTTATTTCTTTCTATGAGTAAGAATTTGATGGACTTGGACGGGAAACACGTATTTTTTATCAGCGATCGCGACCGCTTTTTTTACCTCTTTGGCGACGCATTGATCGCCAGGCTCGGTTTGCCAGCTGAATGCATTGTTTCAGTTGTATTCAAGAGTGGCATGAAGCCAGTCAGTTCGCCCAGATTAATCGACGTCGCCTACGTGAATTATGAAGATGTAGGAATTGAAAGTTTATCTAAGGCCAAAAGCTTGACGTTCATGTCTTTGAACGAATGGAACTCTCCAATTGTTAAGCGATTAATTGACGCTCATGACGAATTTCTTGAGAAAATTCACATTTTCATCACCGATGATGAGGTCGACCGCTGGAAAATTAATCATGCTGCTAATGGGCAGTTATTAGAAGACCCGAGTTTACATATTTCATCTGATTGTATTTCTGTGCTTAAGCGGGTTAGGTATTTTATAGCCCCGAAGCCCTACTTTCACGATAAAATACGTGAGGTTTCGAACAGGCGTGATATTGAGTTTATAGATGCCAGTATCGTTTTTGATGTGCTACCTCACGAATATTCAGAAATGATGCGTCGAGTATTTTGTGAGAACTTTGAGTATGGAGTCGGGAACCATCGCGTCCTTGTGGGCACCAAGGGATATTCTTGGAAGGATTTATTTAAGTTTCTAAAGAATCCTGTTTTCCAAAAATATGCGCCAAATACCGATTTTTTTTGTTTCATTAGCCCGAGTCGAAGGCTTATTGTCGAAGCGTTCGGACTATACAGAAAGATTATTGGTCGCGATTTTTTTAATATTACCTACTTAGCTCCAATGTCGCCTCAGATGTATAATTCAATGTTAGCTTCATGCACCCACCTTATCCTTCAGGATCGTGGTGGGGCGAGTACTGCCAGACTTTTTGCCAAGTGGGGCCGAGGCCGAATTGCAGTACGTAGGAATTCTCCAAATCATACCTTTTTAGAAAAATGCTATGGCGTTGACCTATACGTTTTTGATCATGAGAAAGACATAGATGCCAATTTTTTTAACGGAAGTGGCTTTGATCCTATCGAAAGTGCAAAAAATGTGTGTGCTGAGGAACTGAGGTCTCTATCTGTCCTTGCATCGCTGTATTCTTAATTGATTCACTACTACTTTAGCCCTCGCTGTCTCTGATATCCAGGTAAAGCATGACTTCAATCCTAACCCTCATCGGCCGAGAAAAAGAACTCTTCTCCAACGACATTACCAACCACGAAAGCCAACTAGCCGAAATCGTCAGCTCCTCCCGCTTTCTCGTCCTGGGCGGAGCCGGCTCCATAGGCCAGGCCGTCACCAAAGAAATCTTCAAGCGCAACCCCGCCAAACTCCACGTAGTAGACATCAGTGAAAACAACTTAGTGGAACTAGTGCGCGATATCCGCAGCAGCTTCGGTTACATCCCGGGCGATTTCCGCACCTTCGCACTGGACATCGGTTCGCTCGAGTACGATGCATTCTTTAAGGCGGACGGCGGCTACGATTACATTCTGAACCTCTCCGCCCTAAAGCACGTGCGCAGCGAAAAAGATCCATACACCCTCATGCGCATGGTGGATGTAAACGTTTTCAATACCGACAAAACGCTGCGGCAGGCGATTGATGCTGGCGCCAAAAAATACTTCTGTGTGTCCACCGACAAGGCGGCCAACCCGGTCAACATGATGGGCGCGTCCAAGCGCATCATGGAAATGTTCCTGATGCGCAGAAGCCTGCAGATGGACATTTCCACCGCCCGCTTTGCCAACGTAGCGTTTTCTGATGGTTCCCTGCTGCATGGTTTTAACCAGCGCCTGGAAAAACGCCAGCCGATTGTTGCGCCGAACGATGTTCGTCGTTATTTCGTTACTCCGAAAGAGTCCGGTGAGCTGTGCCTGATGTCTTGCATCTTTGGCGACAATCGGGACATCTTCTTCCCGAAGCTCAGCGAACAGCTTCACCTGATTTCGTTTGCCGATATCGCCGTGAAGTACCTGGAGGCAAAGGGCTTTGAGGCGGTGCTGTGCAGTGATGAAGACGAGGCCCGGGAACTGGCGAAAACCCTCCCGGAGCAAGGCAAGTGGCCATGCCTGTTCACCTCCAGCGATACCACCGGTGAGAAAGACTTTGAAGAGTTTTTCACCGATCAGGAAACACTGGATATGGAGCGCTTCGAGAATCTTGGCATCATCAAGAACGAAGCCGATTTTGATGAGCAATTGCTAGCGGAGTTCGAAGATCGAATTGCCGCGATGAAGCAAGACCTGGACTGGACCAAGCAGGACCTGGTGGACCTGTTCTACCGCATGATTCCGGATTTCGGGCACAAAGAAACCGGCAAATATCTCGACAGCAAAATGTGAGGCAGCTTTGAGCGACCAACTGATCCGGTTTGTCAGAGACTATTTCGGAACCAACGAGTTTATCCCGCTTCACGCCCCGGTATTTCCCGGCCGTGAGAAGGAATACGTGGCTGACACCATCGAGTCTACCTTTGTCTCCAGCGTTGGCGCCTATGTGGACCGGTTCGAGCAGGATATGGCCGGTTACACTGGCTCGCCCAAGGCGGTCGCCACGGTCAACGGAACGGCCGCCCTGCACATTGCGTTGAAGCTTGCGGGCGTAGAGGCGGGTGATTTGGTCATTACCCAGCCGCTTACCTTTGTGGCCACCTGTAATGCTATCGCCTACTGCAATGCTGAACCGGTGTTTATCGATGTAGACCGTGACACTCTGGGGCTGTCCGCCAAGGCGCTCGAAGCCTGGCTGGACGAGCATACAAAGCTGGACTCCGAAGGCGTTTGCCGCACCCGCGCAGATAACAAGGTGGTTCGGGCCTGTGTGCCCATGCACACCTTCGGCCATCCTGCGGACCTGGATGGGCTGGTGTCGGTCACCCGCCGCTGGAATATTGCGTTGGTAGAAGACGCGGCCGAATCTCTGGGTAGCTATTACAAGGGTAAGCACACCGGTACCTTTGGCGCGCTGGGCACGCTCAGCTTTAATGGCAATAAAATCATGACCACCGGTGGCGGCGGGATGATCCTGGCCGGCGAGGCGTTGGCCACTCGCGCCAAACACCTGACCACCACCGCCAAGAAGCCGCACCCCTTCGAGTACATACACGACGAGCTGGGGTATAACTACCGGTTACCCAACCTGAATGCTGCACTGGGGTGCGCCCAGTTGGAGCAGCTGGAAACTTTCATCGAGGCCAAGCGGGCCTTAGCTGCCGCTTACGAAGGGTTCTTCTCAGGCACAGACCTGGAGTTCGTGAAGGAGCCTGCAGACTGCCGCTCGAATTACTGGTTAAGCGCGGTAATCTGTGAGGACAAAGCCCACAGAGACGAGCTGCTTGAATCCACCAACCAGCAAGGGGTCATGACCCGGCCCATCTGGGCGTTGATGAACCATCTGGCCATGTATCAGAGTTGTCGCCGTGGTGATCTGAGTAATTCGGAGTGGCTGGAAGCGCGGGTGGTGAATTTGCCGAGTAGTGTGGTTATCAGAAACTCTAGCGCAGTCGTTTAGAACAAGGAGCAATAGTGATGAGCCTAGTTCCAATCACCGATCCTAATCTCCGAGAATCTTTGCTGGGATCTTGCTATACAGCCTGTAAGTTGATGGATGATGAGTCCGTAAGGGGGTTCGCAGAAATCTCGGGCGACACTAACCCCATTCACCTTGATGATGATTACGCATCTGAGTCGCGATATAAGAAGAGGATTGCGCATGGCTTACTTTCCGCTTCCTTGTTCTCCGGTATTTTTGGTACTCAGTTTCCTGGGGCCGGTTGTGTGTATGCAGAGCAATCATTAGTTTTCAAAAGGCCTGTCTACATTGGAGATGAGGTGGTCGCGACAGCGGAGCTCGTTTCGATTGATGACTCCGGCCAGTCGCTAGAGTTTGACACTCGCTGTGAAGTCAAAGGACGGCGAGTGCTCGAGGGTAGGGCGAAAGTGTTTATCCCAAAACAAAGATAAAGGGTTTTTTATGAGGACGGTTATAGTTAAAGACAAATCTGAGTTGCTTCGCTATAAAAAAGAAATTCTTGATTTGTTTCGTGAGTCATATGGAAAAGACCTGCCTAGTGATTTGTGGGATTGGGCGTATATTAATAATCCTTTTGGGAATCCTTACGCTGCATTAGCATTTGATGATGGACTTGTTGCACACTACGCCGTCATTCCATATCCATTGATGAATAAGTCGGGCGCTAAGCAAAAATCCTTTCTTTCTATGACAACCATGGTCGCGAAAACTCATAGGAAATATGGGCTTTTCACTAAGTTGGCAACCTTAACTTATGATGAGCTGAAAAAAGATGGTGCAGATTTCGTCATGGGTTTTCCAAACCAGATGTCTGCTCCGGGGTTCAAAAAGCGGCTGGATTGGGAAGTTCTCCAGCCAGATATTGTTGTTTCCGTTAATCGCGAAGAGTTAGAAGAGATAAGCAACCTTCATAGCTTAAATGAAATTGAAAAATCGTCTAAATTAGTCGTAAATCTTTCACACACTGAGATTCGTGAGTGGCGGTTAGCAAAGCCGGGAGTAACTTATTCATGGTTAGACAGTCTTGCCTATAAGTCGTACAACGAAGAGATTGATGTGATGTACTACGAGTCTGCTGCTGATCTCAGGCGGCTCCCGGCTGCTTCTTCCTACAACCTTCTTCTACCAGCAAATATTATCAGCGATATAGGCACCGTTTCTTTTGAGTATATGTTCGGTGGTCTTGGCCTAAACAAAGAATTCGACCCTAATAGTGTCCTCAGACAGATGTGTCTTTCCGATGTGTTCTGAAAAGTTGAAGATCTTTGCGTTCACCTCAATTAGGTCTGAGTATGACCTGATGAGTGCTCTGTATAAGAAGCTCGAGCAAGATAGTAGTGTGGACTTTCAGTTAGTAGTGTCAGGCGCTCACTTGGTTCCGGCGCTGGGAGGCTCTGTTTCAGAGATAGAGAACGATGGATTTAGGGTCACCTATCGGATAGAGACCTTACTTGCTGCTGACAGTCAGGCTTCCAGGGTTAAGTCAGCCGCTATACTTCAGTCAGCGGCTGTCGACATCTTAAGCAATGAAGCTCCGGATCTTGTAATGTTCGCCGGAGATCGGGAAGATGTGCTCATCTACGCATCTGTTTGCGCCTTTTTGAATATCCCCTCGATTCACTTTTTTGGTGGTGATCACGCAAAAGATGGTCATGTCGATAATCCAGTTCGCCATGCCACCTCAAAGCTCGCTTCGCTCCACTTTGTTAGTACCGAGGAACACAAAAGACGACTGTTGGCAATTGGTGAACCTGACAGTCGGATCTTTGTTATTGGGAGCGTTGCGCTTGATAAATTTATCAGCGAACCTGTTGTGCCTAAAAGTGAAGTACTAAAGCGTGTAAAAATCGATTCTGGCGCTGGGAATGGAAAAATTGCGGTTCTTATATTCCATCCAGTAGATTCTGAGCGGGAGCGAGCCGGCGCCTATGTCCATAACATGGTCAGCGTGCTGAATAGCCTTGGGTATCATGTGTGTGCAAGCATGCCTAATAGTGACCCGGGCAACCGTGCTATTCGAGAGGCGTTAATAAAGCTAAAGGGTTCAGCGAGCCTTACGGTTTACGAAAACCTGTCAAGGTCACTGTTTATCAATTTGCTGCGGTCATCAGACCTAATGATAGGTAATTCGTCGGCCGGTCTTCTTGAGGCTCCCTCTATTCCTTTGCCGGCTGTGAATGTTGGAGAGAGGCAGAAAGGCCGTCTTGCCTCAAATAACGTAGTTTTTTGTGGTGGCTCGATAAGGGCTATAAACGACGCAGTCTTGCGTACGGAATCGGAAGATTTCCTTTCACAACTTCGCCGTAGCTCTAACCCTTATGGAGACGGGCGCAGTGTTAACCGTGCTTACCGGCTGATCAAAGAGCTTCATTTTTCAAACTATGTCCGCAAGCCGGAGGATCCTCTTGAAAATTGAGTCTGTGTTTCCTGAAACGGTTCTAATAATTGCACCTCACCCAGACGACGAAACCCTTGGCTGTGGCGGTACGATCCTCAAATTAAAAGCTCGGGGTGTATCGGTTCACTGGCTTATTGTTACAACCATTGAAGGCGTTTCGGGCTTCCCTCAGGAACGAGTGCCAGTCCGTGCCCAGGAAATCGAATCCGTTCGGAAAGCCTACTGCTTTGATGGTGTGCACCATTGTTCTCTGCCCGCAGCCGCTTTGGATACTTTAGGGAAGGGCGAGCTCATAGGAGCTATCGGTGCTGTCATCAAAGGTGTAAGGCCGGATTGCATCTATATCCCCTACCGAAACGATGTCCACAGTGATCATGCAGCGGTATTTGACGCCGCAGTTTCCGCTGCAAAAACTTTTCGTTCGCCGTTTGTTAAGGCGATTTACGCTTATGAAACGCTATCGGAAACGGATTTTGGTCTGCGCCCAGACGATCCCGGATTTCGGCCCAATCTTTATGAAGATATCTCAGGGTATCTGGACCAAAAAATCTCCATAATGTCGCTGTTCGATGGCGAAATGGGGCAGTTTCCGTTTCCCCGTAGCGAGGACTGTCTTCGCGCATTGGCTACCTTGCGTGGGGCACAGGCTAATTGCCGTGCCGCCGAAGCTTTTATGATTCTTAAGGAAATACGCTAACCATGTCTGTTCTGATTATTGCTGAAGCGGGCGTAAACCATAATGGTGACAAGGAAAAAGCGTTTGCATTAATTGATGCAGCGGCCGCAGCGGGTGCTGATGCGGTGAAATTTCAAACGTACAACGCAGAACGCCTTGCCGCCATATCTGCGCCAAAAGCTGCTTATCAAAAGCAAACTACAGACTCTAGCGAATCCCAGTTTGAAATGCTCAAAAAGCTCGAGCTACCGGAGAGCTGGCATTTTGAACTCAAGCAGTATGCAGAGAAGCAGGGTATTACATTCATATCGACAGCCTTTGATCTGCAAAGCCTGACGTTTCTTGAAGGGCTTGATCTCCCCTTTTACAAAATTCCATCCGGTGAAATTACGAACGCGCCTCTTTTGCGGGCGTTTGCCAGAACAGGTAAGGACGTAATCCTGTCTACGGGTATGGCAACACTTGGGGAAGTTGAGCAAGCGCTTGCGATACTTTCTTGGGGTTATCTACGTGGTGAAGAACCTGAGTCACTATCTGAAATCTGGCAAAACTGGTCTGGCGGAGATTCCGAGAGAGTTATCAGGGAGAAGGTTTCGTTGCTCCACTGTACGTCTCAATATCCAACTCCAATGGCCGAGGTAAACCTGACGGCGATGGATACCCTAGGTTCTGCTTTTGGTTTATCTGTTGGTTATTCAGATCATACAGAGGGACTTTTAATCCCGGTCGCGGCAGTGTCTCGAGGCGCGGCCATTATAGAAAAACATTTCACACTTGACCGAGCTTTGCCTGGTCCGGATCACAGGGCCTCGCTTGAGCCGGGCGAACTGAAAGAAATGGTGAGCCAGATTCGGGCGGTTGAACTCGCTCTGGGTGACGGCCGGAAGAAGCCTCAGCCAAGTGAGTGGGATACCCGCGCCGCTGCGAGGCAACAGATTATTGCGACCGAAAATATCATGACCGGTGATCTGCTTACCGTCGATAATATCGGAACTGCGAGAGCGGGCTCGGGCGCTTCTCCTCTGTATTATTGGGATTTGGTCGGCTCAGTAGCTAGTCGAGATTACTCAAAAGGTGAACCTGTTGAGCGCTAATTCGGCCTCGGAGGCGGCCCGTGACGTCATCCTGTTAGGCGCTGGTGGACACGCGAAAGTTTTGCTGGATGCGCTGGGGCTGGCAGGCGTTCAGGTGAAGGGTGTTGTTGATCCTGTTCTTGCCGGAACAGGTACGCTTTGGCGCGGTATCCCTGTCATTGGGGATGACGGTGATCTTCTCAAGGTAAATCCCGATCAGGTAATTCTCGTAAATGGGACGGGCAGCCTTCCCTCCAGCTCACTGAGGCATCGACTATTCAACCGTTTCACGGAAGCCGGGTTTCAGTTTATGAATGTCATTCACCCTTCAGCGTTGATTGGTGCGGGTGTAGAACTGGGTGAGGGGGTGCAGGTAATGGCAGGAGCCATTATTCAGGCCGACACCGCTATCGGGAGCAATAGCATTATCAATACCGGTGCGCTGGTAGATCACGATTGTGTAATAGGGCCGGATGTTCATCTTGCTCCTGGAGTGGTTGTTTCTGGTGGAGTAACAATTGGAGAGGGTGCTCATGTTGGTACTGGATCATCGATTATCCAAGGAATATCTATCGGAGCAGGTGCCGTTGTGGGAGCTGGCACAGTTGTGGTGAAGGATGTTCGAGAACGCCATAAATTGCTGGGCCAAGCTCCCAGGCCATTAATCAAGTTGGATTCGGAGTAATTAATGAAGCCCTGGCGTAAAGCCCTCGTAAACAGCGACGCTACCTTGGAACAGGCCATTGAAGTTCTGGATAAGGCCGCACTTCGGATCGCCCTGGTGGTCGATGCCAGCGACACGTTGCTGGGTACCCTGACCGACGGTGACGTGCGCAGAGCGCTCCTGAAACACTTACCGCTGGAAACGCCGGTTAACCAGGTGATGAACGCCCAGCCCAAGACAGCGGAGCAGTCCTGGACGGAAAGCCGCATTTTGGCGGTGATGGAGCAGCACGAATTACTGCAGCTCCCCTTGGTTGATGCTGAAAAGCGCGTTGTAGGGCTGGCGAACCTGCACGACATTCTGAACAAACACCGTCACGACAACCCTGTCTTCCTGATGGCGGGCGGTTTCGGCACACGTCTGAGGCCGCTGACCAACAACTGTCCTAAGCCCATGCTGAAAGTGGGTGACAAGCCCATCCTTGAGCAAATCCTGTTGAACTTTGTTGAGGCCGGCTTCCACCGTTTCTACATCTCAACCCACTATATGCCGGAAGTGATCCGCGATTACTTCGGAAATGGTGAGAAGTGGGGCATAAGCATTCAGTACGTACATGAAGAAGAGCCCCTGGGAACCGGCGGCGCGCTGGGTCTGCTGCCTCATGACGAGATCGATCAGCCTTTGTTTATGATGAACGGCGACCTGCTGACCTCGCTGAACCTGCACAGTTTTCTGGAGTTCCATGAAACTCACAATGGTGTCGCCACTATGTGTGTGCGGGAATATGAGCATCAAGTGCCTTACGGCGTCATCACCAGCGAAGGCACCCAGATTAAATCGATGGTCGAGAAGCCCGTTCACCGGTTCTTTGTCAACGCAGGAATCTACCTGCTGGACCCTGTGCTGGTAAAAAGTGTGGAACCTGGTACCCGGATTGACATGCCAACGTTGCTGGAAGGGCAGATTGACGGCGGTAATGCCGTGAATATGTTCCCGATTCATGAGTACTGGCTGGATATCGGGCGGATGGACGATTTTCACAAGGCGCAAACGGAAGTGCAGGATCGGTTAAATGGGTGATACAGGCGATATTCTGGTTGTTATTCCCGCCCGGGGCGGCAGCAAGCGCTTACCCCGCAAAAACGTACTGCCACTGGCCGGCAAACCGCTGATCTGCTGGACTATTGAAGCGGCGCTGGAAGCGAAGCTGAATGCACGGATTATGGTGACCAGTGATGACGAGGAAATCCTGGCCATCGCCCGGCAATATGGAAGCCAGGGCGTAACTGCCTATAAGCGGCCTGATGAACTAGCTACCGATACCGCTTCAACCGCTGATGTGTTGATTGATGCGATAAAAGCCGAGCAGGCAGCAGGCCATGATCCGAAAACTTTAGTACTCTTGCAGCCGACGTCGCCGCTTCGCAATGCCGAGGATATTCGGGGGGCATTGGATGTTTATCGGGAAGGTAGGTGTGAAAATACGGTTGTAACGGTTTGTGAGGTAGATCATCCGACCGCCTGGGTTGGGACGATTGCTGAGGGGGCGAGGCTTGAGGGAATTGATCTTAGCGGGAAGCGTTCTCAGGATTATCAGAAGGAGTATCGGCTGAACGGGGCGGTTTATGTGGCTCGGGTTGATTGGTTGGTGAGTTCAGGGGTGGTTTTTACGGAGCGTTTGTGTGCTTCGGTGATGCAGAGAGAACACTCAGTTGACGTAGATGAGTTGCTGGATTTAAGGGTCTGCGAAGCTGCTTTATCTAATCAAAAATAACTTGATGTTTGAGTGTGTTTAATGGGCAAGTCGCCGAATCTCTTGATTGTACGGACTCCATTTCAGGCTTGGTTTTGTCTTCAATTGATCGATCATCTGGACATAGCTAACTACGACCTCCTGTATATTACCCATAACAATTCAGAAGAAGATAAATCCTATTTTAGTCGTTTATCCAGCAGTGCCACGATCTCTGACTATGCTTACCTTCCACCAGAGCGATTTGATCTCTTTACGCACCTAAAGCTTCGGTTAAGGTTGCGTTCATGGTTCCGTGATTGTGGTTATAAGAATGTATATGTTGCTAGTATAAATTCGCTCGTAATAAATGCACTTGTCTGTAGGCTTTCGTTTGCTAAACTTTACACATTTGATGACGGTGCGGCTAATTTAGTTAGAGGTGGCCCCTATTATGCTGATCCTGCTACAAATAGAATGAAGCTTTACAGGAGCCTTTTTAGAGGTTTGGCGGTTGAAAAGATTAGAAAGAGAATAGCACGGCATTACTCATTGTATGAAGGGTTTGGAAATATAGTCGATGATAACAGGATGACGTATTTGCGGGGGTGGCGGAACGAGTTTGAGCTAGTTCGTGATATAGGATTTTTAAGAAAACGCACGAAAAGATACTTCATTGGAGCGCCATTTGAGGAAGTAATGTCTAGCCGAGAGATTGAAAAGATGATCGATTTCATGCTGGTTGTGGGCATCGATGGTTATATTAAACACCCGAGGGAGAAAAAAGAGCTACCGATAGGTGGCCTAATAATTGATAAGGGCGGCAGGATAGCTGAGGAGGTTATACTTGAAGACTCGGCAGGGTGCGAGGTGGAATTGTATGGTTTTTTGAGCAGTGTAATGATCAACTTGCGGGGTGTTTCCGGAAAACGGGTGGTTTTCCTTCCTGGTCATCATAGATTAACGGGGGTTGGTGAGCTTGCTAGAGAGTCAGGCTGTCAAGAGGTCTATTTAAACTGACTTGAATTTCATTCTATAAAAACCTAGTGAGACTCTGAATAAGTCCCAAGATCAGCGATAATATGGCCATCTTCAACCGTATAGGATCGTTGCCTCCATGGATCAGATCACCTTCTCCGAAGCTGAGTACCAGACCAAGAAGCGCAAGACGCGTCGCGAGATCTTTCTGGAACGGATGGACAGACTGATTCCTTGGAAGCAGCTGGAGAAGAAGGTAGCCCGGTATTACCCCAAGGGCCAGAACGGACGGCCTCCGTATCCCCGGTCTGCCATGCTGCGCGTCCATTGCATGCAGTTGTTCGATAACCTCAGTGATCCCGCCATGCAAGACGCCCTGTACGAGATCGAATCCATGCGCCAGTTTGCTGGTCTGAAGCTGGATCACCTGCCGGACGAAACCACGATTCTCAAGTTCCGCCATTTTCTGGAGCAGCATGGCTTTGGAAAGGCGCTGTTCAAGGAAGTGATCAAGCACCTGGAGAAAAATGGCCTGATGCTGCGCGAGGGCAGCATTGTTGATGCCACCATAATCTCGGCACCCAGCTCCACCAAGAACAGTACCGGCAAGCGTGATCCGGAGAGGCACCAGACTAGAAAGGGCAACGAATGGCACTTTGGTATGAGGATGCACATTGGTGTCGATGACACGCTGGGTCTGATTCATAGCATCGATACCACCGCTGCCAACGTTCACGACATCGTGCCCACCGACAAACTGCTGCATGGTAAAGAGCAACGAGTTTTAGGCGATGCCGGTTACCTTGGCATTCAAAAGCGGGACGAGCATAAGCACCGCGAAAACGTCTCCTGATTCATTGCCAAATGACCTGGCACCCGACAAGCTTAAAGCAGAGAAAATCAAAGCCAGCGTACGTGCCATAGTGGAGCATCCCTTCCGCTACATCAAGCAGGTCTTCGGTTACAGTAAAGTCCGCTATCGCGGCTTGGCCAAGAACAACAATCGGCTGCATTTGCTGGCCGCGTTCAGCAGCCTGCTTATTGGTGAAAAATATCTGCTGGCGTAGGGCTAGTCTGTCCGTTTTCCGCCAAAACGGCGGGAAACGGGCAAACAACACACAAACAACTGGAGGTTGGTGTCTGAACTCTCGGTTTTTTGCCGGCTTATGCCGATGCTGGTGAAAATTGGCGGTTATTCAGACCTTCCCTAGAGAACTGGTGGTGAATAATTTTTGTATAAAGGTTGGGTTATGAGCAATATGTTCTTCTCCGTTGTTATCCCTCTTTTTAATAAAGAGAAGTATATAGAACGTGCTATTGCAAGTGTTTTGAAGCAGGAGTTTAATAACTTTGAATTAATTGTAGTTGATGATGGCTCAAAAGATGGGAGTGTGGCAAGGGTTGAGTCTTTTAATGATCCGAGGCTGAGGCTTGTGAGGCAGAGTAATCAAGGAGAGGGTCCTGCCAGAAACTCTGGTGTGAAAGAGGCATGCGGCAAGTGGGTGGCTTTTTTGGATGCAGATGATATGTGGATGCCCTCCCACCTATCTTGCTTAAAAAAAGCCATTGATGCCTTTGAAGGCGTTGGGATGGTTAGTTCTGGCTCAATTGAGGTTGAAAATGATATTGTTCCTGAAATGTTGGGAGGCCTTAGTCAGCGAGCGCCACGTCTGGTTAATTATTTTTCTGAGGCATCTAAGACCATCGGGGTAATAAATAGTTCTTCGGTCGCTGTGCGGAGGGATGTGTTTGCAAGGGTAGGCGGTTTTGAAAATTACAAAATGGGGTGCGACTTAGAGTTTTGGGCTCGAGTTGCTTTGGAATATCCTGTCTCAATTATCGATGAGTTGACATCGGTATATTTTAGAGGCACTGGGGGCGTCATGGAGAGTCAAGACAATGAGCCCACGTTAGAATCTCGCCGTTTGCCCGCTTCTTTAGGAGAGATTAGCCCCTCGGTGTCAATGTTGTCCCAACGCCTGAATGATCTTCCTCTGGAAGGTGAATGTCGCGAGTCGGTTGTGGAGTACATTAATTCACGATTGGTCCAGGCTATGCGAGGAGCATTGTTTCAGGGTGATATTGCTAGAGTTAAAGCTTTACGGGCCCTTTGTCTTAGTCCTCTAGTTGGCGCTCAGCAGCGTGCCTGGTGCACCTTAGCTCGTTTGCCTACCTTTGTTTTGGTCGCAATGTCTCACGTTAGAGCTCTCTCCAAATGGATTTATCTGAGATTAAAGAGGTAGTAGTTTGTCAATCTGCATATATTCACCAAGTGAAAAGATTTGGGGCGGTGGTCAAATTTATATCGATAATTTGTGCCGCTACCTGAATCGCAACGGTATGGAGGGGGTTATTTCAACCTCTGAGCCTGATAGTTTTTCGTCTCCAACCATCCGAATGCCGTCAGTTTCAAGTAAAAGAGAGCGGCTCCTTAAAGCGCCATTGCTTGCCAAATCTCTCAAGAGACGAGGTGTTGAGGTTATCGTACTCAACGATCTTTCCTCCTTATGGCTTGCCCCCATCTTCCGGTTTTACGGATTAAAGGTAGTCTCTTTACTCCATCTTTACCTGCAGCGGAAAAATAAAGCCGGGCTTGGGCACGGGTGGCTGGAGTTCCATATGTTGCGGATGGCAAGCCGTTTCGCCCACCGAGTGTACAGTGTAAACAAAGACAACCAGGAGTCATTCCCGGTCTCGGTGGAGCATGGTCACCTCAATATACTATCGAGGAAACATGGGAAACATGGGAAACATGGGAAACATGGGAAACATGGAGCAGCTAGCGAGAGATCGCGGACAGACACAGAAACCTATACGTGAGCTTTCGGACGTATCGCCATCACTCGCAATGCTAGCGCAGTTCGCTGAGAAAGATCCGTCAATTCTACGGCGAGAGGATATTCGTCTTTATATTAACGGTCGATTGCGGAGTGGAATGCGTGGGAACATTCGGCAAAGTATGCCTTCACGTGCACGGGCTCTACGTCGATTGATGATAGAGCCAGTTGACAATCATGTAAGATTGCTCGGTTTAGCTTCCTGGTGTCCGATCGTGGTTCTCAAGTTCTTAAATTTTGGCTATGGTTTGCTGCGAACCTAAAATCGTTTCGTTTTATTAGTGTTGATATTAATTATCCTAACTTTGATTAAAGTGAGATTTTGGGGTTGAGAATGTTAAGGAAGTTTCAGGCCATTAGATCCTCGGTTAAATATATTGGATTATGGAAAACATTTTTCCGTTTCTTGCCTTCCCGTTTTATTTCTTCAAGTAATTATAAAGCCTATTGTAGGCGCTGTTATGTTGAGTCATGCTGCCATGAAATTATAAATGAAAGTTTAGATTTTGATTGGAGCGGTAAGGTAGTTAATCGAAATATATTTGTATTTTGGTTCCAAGGTTTCGATGCTGCACCTGAAACTGTAAGACAGACTTTTAATTCCTTGAAGTCCACCCATGGTGACAGTTTTGATGTAATATTTGTCGACAAATTTAATGTTGGCGATTTTTGTGAAGATAGTCAAGCCAATGTCGATATGGTAGAGTCTGGCTTGCTACACCCGGCTCATTTTAGTGATATTCTACGTTTCTCTTTAATATATAAGCATGGAGGAGTCTGG
Organism: Marinobacter sp. ES-1; assembly: GCF_000475255.1. Taxonomy (NCBI): domain Bacteria; kingdom Pseudomonadati; phylum Pseudomonadota; class Gammaproteobacteria; order Pseudomonadales; family Marinobacteraceae; genus Marinobacter; species Marinobacter sp. ES-1. The sequence continues at coordinate 40,483 of NZ_AXBV01000013.1, read as the reverse complement.
CTTGACGCTGGAATGTATTACTTAGATGATATTGGTGAAATGCTAAAAGGAAGGTTAAGAAGTTTACAGGTCCTGGATAGTCAGTCTAGTTCAGTGTATGTTTCAAAAGGTCGTTGGTCTGGTGCTGTCTGGGGCGGACTAAAGGGGGACCCCTTTTTTTTGAGTGTAACGAAATGTCTTAACTTATTACATGCGATTAGCGGTCCTTCCATAGAGTTCCTTATCATGGATGATGTTTTGGATTTAATTATATCAAGGTCAAATTCTATAGCGAGTCAATTAACTGACTCTCCATCCGTGCGTAATATATATAGCCTTCAGCGGTCTATAATTCAAAATTGTTGCTCAGGCCAAGTCGTAGCTCAAAATCCGATTGGTAAATTGACTCATAAATACGATGATCTTAATTCCGAATTTCTCTCATTGATAATGAAGTGATTATCTGGGCGTTGTTTAATTGTGTGGTATGAAATATTTTCAAAATCTATTTTGGCTTTTAAAGTATTTATATAGGGGAAAGGTAACGCTTTGACAGTTTGCATTTACTCTCCCAGTGAGAAAATCTGGGGCGGCGGACAGATTTATATCGATAATTTGTGCGGCTACCTGAATCGCAACGGTATGGAGGCGGTTATTTCAACCTCTGAGCCTGATAGTTTTTCATCTCCAACCATCCGAATGCCTTCCGTTTCAAGTAAAAGAGAGCGGCTCCTTAAAGCGCCATTGCTTGCCAAATCTCTCAAGACGAGAGGTGTTGAGGTTATTGTGCTCAACGATCTTTCCTCCTTGTGGCTGGCCCCCATCTTTCGTTTTTACGGACTAAAGGTAGTCTCTCTACTCCATCTTTACCTGCAGCGGAAAAATAAAGCCGGGCTTGGGCACGGGTGGCTGGAGTTCCATATGTTGCGGATGGCAAGCCGTTTCGCCCACCGAGTTTACAGTGTAAACAAAGACAACCAGGAGTCATTCCCGGTCTCGGTGGAGTTCGTGGGGAACTTTATCTCACCTTGGTTTTTTAGCGCGTCTGGTTCGGATGAGAAACAGTACGACGTGGGCCTGATTGCACGCTTGTCAGCTCAGAAAAATATTCCCCTTTTCGTAAAGCTCCTGGCGAGGTTGAACGACGTTTCCGAGCGGCCCATCACGGGGCTGATCGTGGGCAAGGGAGAGGAAGAAGCTCTGGTGCGCCATGAGGTCGAGCGCTTGGGCATGCAGGAGTTGATTGAGCTTCGTCCGTGGGTAGATAGGCAAGATTTGCCGAGCGTTTACGACCAACTCAGGTGTTTCGCTATTACCAGCCATCACGAAGGCTTTGCCACTACGTTGCTCGAGGCTCATGCCCGTGGAATACCTGCAATTACTACCCACAGCGCTGGCTACTGTGCCGAATTTGTAGAGGGAGTTGATCCAGTTACCGGTATAGCCTTTGACCCCCTTGATGTGGAGTCCGAGACGTTTGTTTATGATGTGATCGATCTGATCGAAAATAGTGGCTCATATCATGAAGCTTGCCGTCTTAAGGCAGAGCAATTTACCGAAGAGAGAGTGCTCGGGCATATCCAGGCTGGAATTGAGTCATTGATCGGACGGCGCTCTACTAAGGCTGGAGAATGAAAGTGCTACTCGTGATCACCAGTCTGGGCGTTGGCGGCGCCGAGCGATTGGTGACGTCTTTGGCGGATCGCTACGCTGCCATTGGTCATGAGGTAATGCTGGTTCGGTTTCATGGTGAGGCCGAATTGCGCCCTGGCGACCCGCGGGTGCGGCTCGAGAATCTGGACATGCGCCGCAGCCCAGTGGGTGTGCTGGTTGCAATGCGGCGATTGCGCCGATTGGTTCTTGAATTTCGACCAGATGTAGTAAATAGCCATTTGGTGCATGCCAATATCCTTACCCGGCTGTTGCGGCTCGTCACGCCCATTCCCAGTCTGGTATCCAGTGCCCACAATACCAACGAAGAAGGGCGCTTTCGAATGTTGGCCTATCGCTTAACAGATCGATTGGCGGATATATCGACGAATGTTTCTGAGGAAGCAGTTCAAGCATTTGAGAGCCAAAGAGCTCTTTTGCCGGGTCGAATGTATGCCATACACAATGGCATTGATACAGAGGATTTTGTCTTTGATCAGAACGCACGGGATCGCATCCGGACGGAGCTTTCGTTAAGCGACTCTACCCCTCTGATTATTGCAGTCGGGCGTCTGTGGGAGCCAAAAGATTACCCCAGTTTGTTGATGGCTATGTCCGATTTGGCTTGCAGGTCTGTCAAATTCAGGTTGGCAATTATTGGCGATGGGCCGCTGCGAAGTGAGTTGAAAGAACTTGCCCACTCCTTGGGCATTGCTCACCAAGTGGACTTTTTGGGTGTTCGGCACGACGTTCCCGCACTGATGTCTGCTTGCGATGTGTTCGTCTTGTCCTCCGCCTGGGAAGGTTTCGGCTTGGTTGTGGCCGAGGCTATGGCCTGTGAGCGAGTTGTGGTGGCAACGGATAGCGGCGGTGTAAGAGAGGTGGTTGGAGAGGCCGGATATCTGGTGAAGCCGCGGGATAGCGAAGCGTTGTCCGGTGCGATAGGCCAGGCGCTGCGTTTGTCCGATGTCGAACGTAAATTAATGGGAGAGGCGGCCCGCGCAAGAGTTATCGAGAAGTTTTCACTGGCGGCAACAGCTGATCGGTATCTCGCCGTCTTTCGTGGTGAGACTCCACAAATGGCAGAAGGTTCGCGCTGATGTGCGGCATTGCAGGCTTTTGGGCTTTGGGGCGCCCGGATGAGTTGGTGGCGCGGCGCATGGCCGATGCCATTGTCCATCGCGGCCCCGATGACAGTGGTGTGTGGAGCGAGCCTGAAATGGGCCTGGCACTGGCACACCGGCGGTTGTCGATTCTCGATCTTTCTCCTGCCGGGCATCAGCCGATGGCATCGGAATGTGGTCGTTACGTCATTGTGTTTAATGGCGAAGTATACAACCACTTGGAGCTTCGAAAGCGGCTGCATTTGGCCTCGGGCGTTGATATCCCCTGGCGGGGCCATTCGGATACCGAAACGCTTTTATATGCCTTCCGTGAATGGGGCATTGAGAGTGTGCTTCGACTTGCCAGCGGTATGTTCGCCATTGCGGTGTGGGATCGGGAGGAGCAATGCTTGACGCTGGCCCGGGATCGGTTTGGTGAGAAGCCTCTCTATTACGGCTGGGTGGGTGGTGCCTTTGTATTTGCGTCTGAACTCAAAGCCTTGAAGCAATACCCCGGGTTCCGGGGTGAACTTGAATCTGGGGTGCTGGAGCGTTATCTGCGTTTCGGCTGTGTAGGTGGTGAGCAGAGTATTTTCAAAGGGGTGAGTAAGTTACTGCCCGGGTCACTTCTGAGGGTTTCTCTGGCAGACATGAAGGCGGGAAAGTGCCCTCAGCCTGCAACATGGTGGTCTGCCGTTGATGTCGCTCGTTCTGCTCGCCAGAGCGCCCCAGAATCGCGCGAGCAGGCGTTGAATAATGTTGAGGGGGCTCTAAGTGCCTCTGTTCAGCGCCAAATGGCGGCGGATGTACCGCTGGGTGCGTTTCTCTCAGGAGGTGTGGACAGTTCTCTGATAGTGGCCCTGATGCAGGGCCAGTCAACCCGGAAGATTCGAACGTTTTCGGTAGGGTTTGATGACCCGCGTTATGACGAGTCAGAACATGCAGCTGCCGTGGCTGCGCACCTTGGAACGGAACATACCACGTTGCGGGCAACCTCCCAGATGGCTCTGGATGTGATTCCGAAACTGCCCGATTTATACGACGAGCCGTTTGCAGATTCCTCTCAGATACCTACCTTTCTGATCTCCAGCCTCACACGGCAGCATGTCACGGTTGCGCTTAGTGGCGATGCAGGTGATGAGCTGTTTGGGGGGTACAACCGTTATGTATGGGTGCCCCGAGTCTGGGGTAAGCTTGCGCGTATGCCAAAACCCTTGCGACAAGCTCTGGCTCGTATGCTGAAGAGCGTAACCCCCAGTGGATATGATCGCTTAATGGGGGTGGGTAGCCGCATTCTACCTTCCCGTCTTCATATCCGAACTTTTGGTGAGAAGCTCTACAAACTGGCGGATGTGCTGGCTTGCACTTCTGACAGGGCACTTTATGGTGGCTTGGCCTCCATGAATCGCCACCCTGAAGACTTGCTGGAATCTGAATATTGTTCTGGTAAACCTGTAGAGCAGTTATATCCCGCGTTGGCCGGGTTTGATCAGGTGGAGTGGATGATGTTGATGGATACCCTCAACTTCATGGTGGACGATGTTCTGGTAAAGGTTGACCGTGCGAGCATGGCAAGCAGCCTTGAAGTTCGGGCTCCTTTTCTTGATCCGGATGTGTATGCTGCGGCCTGGCAATTGCCGCTGGATATGCGGGTTCGAAATGGCGAGGGCAAGTGGGCTTTGCGACAGATTCTTTACCGCCATGTGCCCCGTGAGCTGATCGAGCGACCCAAGATGGGCTTTGCCGTGCCGCTGGATGACTGGCTGCGTGGACCGTTGAGAGAGTGGGCAGAAGATCTTTTGAGTGCGTCTTCCCTTGCTATGGTACCTGCACTCAACCCCCGTGCGGTGCAGGCCATGTGGCGAAACCATTTGCAGGGTAAGGGCCATTTTGCACAGCAGCTATGGACGGTGCTGCAGTTGAGCGCTTGGGCAAAGCGGTGGCAACCATCTGTTGGTTAGGTCGCTGTCGATTGGCTTGGTTTTTGGTTTTCTTACCTTAGGAAATTCATGATTCCTTACTGGTTGTTTTTTCTTGTACCGGCGGGCGTTGTGCTGGCTAATCGTCGGTTGACCGAGAAGTCCAGGCTTTATTCCTGGGGTCTTGTTTGGTTTCTTTTCTCTCTGGCTATAGGTTTGCGTTATCAGGTTGGGGGGGATTGGTTCAACTATTTGAGACTGTTCGAGCAATACTCCGATAAGAGCTTTTGGCAGTTGATTTTTGGTGAAGATCCAGCCTATTACCTGCTGAGCTGGCTAGTGGCACAAGCCGGAGGTTCCATCCTTTGGGTGAACTCAGTTTGCGGGATGATTGTAATGGCTGGGGTGGTGCGCTTCGCCAAAGCCCAGCCGCTATCCTGGCTCGCATTATTGGTGGCAGTTCCGTACCTGATTATTGTTGTTGGCATGGGTTACACCCGGCAGTCGGCAGCCTTGGGGTTGCTTCTCATCGGGCTGGTATCACTCGGTAATGGTCAGATGCGATGGTTTGTTTTCTGGGTGATGCTCGGAGCAGCTTTCCATAAGTCAGCTGTTCTTATGTTGCCTGTTGCCGCTTTGGCTTCCACCACGAATCGCGGTTGGAGCTTGCTCTGGATTGGCCTGATGTCTCTGATTGGAGGGTATCTTTTTGTATTCGATTCTGCGGATGCGCTGTGGGCTAACTATGTTGAGGCCGATTACCAATCTCAGGGTGGATTGATCCGGGTCCTTATGAATGCGGTTCCCGCAATGTTGTTCTTCGTCTTCCGGCGATATTTGGGATTGACGGAAGCGGAGGATAAACTTTGGTTCTGGATGGCCTTGCTGTCTTTGGTCTGCATTCCCTTAGTTGTTTTGTCCTCTACAGCGACCGATAGGGTCGCGTTGTACCTCATTCCGATTCAGATGTTTGTCTTCGCCCGTTTACCGTTTGTGGTGACTGATCCACGGCATCGTGGCTTGGTTGCGCTTGGGGTAATTGGATATTACGGGCTTGTGCAGGCGGTTTGGTTGTTTTTTGCGACGCATGCTTATGCGTGGTTGCCATATCGGAATATTCTTTGGCTCTGAGTATTCAAGAGGCGAGTAGTCCATGTTTGTAGTCTCCAAGCTCGCCATAGTATTGATATCGCCTTTGGGGGCATCTCTATTCGGTGGCCTGTTGGCTGTAGTTGCAGCTCTTACGGGCCGCAGGCGATTTGCCGTCTGGCTCGGCGCTTTGGCGTTAGTGTGGCTGTGGTTTTGGTCTTTGCCTGTGGCCAGCAACTGGGTGCGCGGCTATCTGGAAGATCAACACCCACCCATGGCGGTTCATGAAGTGCCCCAGGCAGAGGCTATTGTGGTGTTGGGCGGCGGTGTGTCGCCTGCCGGCCATGGCGACCTGTATCCGAACCTTGAATCCGGTGCTGATCGGGTTTGGCATGCCGCCCGGTTGTTTCATGCTTCTAAGGCACCATTGGTGCTGCTGACCGGCGGCAGTGATCCTTCGCACAGTGCTGCGTCTGAAGCTGAAGCTATGGGCCTGTTTATGCGGGATCTGGGAGTTCCCGGCCAGGCCTTGGTTCTGGAAAATCGGAGCCGGAATACCAGCCAGAATGCAGAGTATTCGGCGGATATTCTGGCAGAGCAGGGCATTAACCGGATTCTTCTGGTTACGTCTGCCTATCACATGCCAAGGGCGAAGGGATTATTCGAGGCTCAGGGGCTTGAGGTTATTCCGGTAGCGACCGACCACGAAGTACTGTCCCGGCCTTTGTGGCGAAACCTGCTCCCTGAAACCAGTGCACTGGATGGGAGTAGCCGGGCGATCAAAGAGATTGTCGGGCGTTTGGTGGGGCGCTAACTATCTCTTCCGTATTTTTTGTGTCTTTTCGTGGTTTTCGTGGCCAATAAATTCTAAAAGGTTCTCTGATGCTGTCTGCTGATAATCGGCGCTACCCCCAACTTCTCGACCAACTCCCCAGCCAACCCAAAACCTGGCTAATCACCGGCGCAGCCGGCTTCATCGGCTCCAACCTTCTGGAGCACCTGCTGAAGCTGAACCAGCGCGTAGTAGGGCTGGACAACTTCGCCACCGGTTACCAGCGCAATCTGGACGAGGTTCGCAGCCTGGTGTCTGCAGAGCAGTGGGCGCGGTTTGATTTCATCGAGGGCGATATCCGCAACCTGGAAGATTGTGCCCGGGCCTGCGAGGGTGTGGATTACGTGCTGCACCAGGCCGCACTGGGTTCGGTGCCCCGGTCTTTGAATGATCCTGTCACCACCAATGCGGCCAATATTACCGGCTTCCTGAACATGCTGGTGGCGGCGCGGGATGCGGGGGTGAAGAGTTTCACTTATGCGGCGTCCAGCTCTACCTATGGCGATCACCCGGCCTTGCCGAAGGTGGAGGAGAACATTGGCAAGCCGTTGTCGCCTTATGCGGTCACCAAGTATGTGAATGAGCTGTATGCGGAGGTGTTCGCCCGCAGTTACGGCTTCAAGGCCATTGGCCTGCGTTACTTCAATGTGTTCGGCAAGCGCCAGGACCCGGATGGTGCCTACGCCGCAGTGATTCCAAAATGGACTGCCGCCATGGTGCGCGGTGAGGATGTGTTCATCAACGGAGATGGCGAGACCAGCCGGGATTTCTGCTTTATCGAGAATGCGGTGCAGGCCAACCTGCTGGCGGCCACGGCGGAGGATTCTGTCAAGAATGAGGTTTACAACGTGGCGGTGGGTGACCGCACCACGTTGAATGATCTGTTCGCCGCGCTGAAGAGTGCCCTGGCGGAGAACGGCGTAGTGTATGACAAAGAGCCGGTGTACCGGGATTTCCGGCCGGGGGATGTTCGGCATTCCCAGGCGGATATTGGTAAGGCGGCCAGTAAGCTTGGGTATGCGCCGGAGTTTCGGATTTTTGAGGGGATTGCCAGGGCCATGCCTTGGTATCTTGAGCATTGAGCGGGCAGGCGGGTGCGCTTTTGAAGCCGGTGGTTTTTCTTACATCTAATACCTCCTGGTATTTGTATAACTTTCGCGCGAGTACGATTCAGGCGTTGCGTGAGCAGGGTAACCGGGTGATTTGCCTGTCGCCGCCGGATGACTTCAGCCAGCGCCTGGTGGATGAGCTGGGGGCGGAGCACATTGCCTTGCCGCTGGATGGCAAGAGCACGGGTGCGGTGCAGGAGCTGCGGAGCCTGCGGTTTATCTGGGCGGTGATGCGCCGGTATCAGCCGGATTTTGTGTTCAACTTTACGGTGAAGATGAACATCTATTGCGGCCTGGTGTGCGCGCTGCAGAAGATTCCGTTCGCCAACAACATTTCCGGCCTGGGTACGGCGTTTATTCACGATTCCTGGCTGTTCCGGCGGGTGCGGCAGGTGTATGGCCTGGTAAACCGCCGGGCGCAGCGGTTGTTCTTTCAGAATGAGGAAGACCTGGAGGTGTTCCGGGGCAAGGGGATGCTGGGGGATACGCCCTACACCCTGTTGCCGGGCTCCGGCGTGGATTTGCAGCGGTTTCAGGCGTCGCCCCTGCCGGAGGGCGGGCCGTTCACCTTTATTATGATTGCCCGTTTGCTGGGGGATAAGGGCGTTCGGGAATATGCCGAGGCCTGCCGGCAGTTGAAAGCCGAAGGGCTGGATGTGCGCTGCCTGTTGGTGGGGCCGCTGGGGGTGAGTAACCGCACGGCGATTTCCGAAGAGGAGGTTCGCCAGTGGCAGGCCGAGGGCATTGTGGAATACCCGGGTGCCACAGACGACGTTCGCCCGCTGATTGAGCAGGCCCATGTGCTGGTGTTGCCCTCTTACCGCGAAGGCATGCCCCGCACCGTTCTGGAAGCCGGCGCCATGGGCCGCCCGGCTATAGTGACCGACGTACCCGGCTGCCGCCATGCCATAGAGCCGGAGGTGACCGGGTGGTTGTGTGAGGTGCGCAGTGCGGAGTCTTTGGCCGGGGTTATGCGGCGGGTTTTGGGGATGGATGCTGCTGAGGTGCAGAGGGCTGGGGAGGCGGCTCGGGGGAGGATGGAGGAGCGGTTTAGTGAGGATGTGGTGGTTGGGGCTTATTTGGGGTGTTTGTGATTTTCTTTGTTCGTGTTTTTTCGTGGATTTCGTGGCAAACAATCAATAAAGAAGGGTAGGGGCAAGCCCTATAAAAGGAATTCCAATTAACTCCAGGGAACAGGAGGCACTATGAAAAACATCATCATTTGTTCAGACGGAACCTGGCAATCGCCGGAATCCGACACCTCTACCCACGTTCTGCGCCTGGCTGAGGGCATTGCCCCGGAAGATGCGGCCGGTAATAAGCAGGTGGTGTTTTACGACTGGGGTGTGGGTTCGGAGGGGGACAAGTTCTCCGGCGGTATTACCGGCAAGGGCATCGACAAGAACATTCAGGATTGCTACCGCTTTGTGGTGCATAACTACGAGCCGGGGGATGCGCTGTATCTGTTCGGGTTCAGCCGCGGTGCCTATACCGTGCGTTCTCTGGCGGGGCTGATTCGCAACTGCGGGATTTTGCGGCGCGAGCATGCCGAAAAGGTGGGCCATGCCTATGCCCTGTACCGCAACCGAGGCCCGGCCTCTGCCCCCGGGCGGCAGAAGGCGGGGACCTTTCGCAGGAACTACGCGGTGGCGGATGTGAGCCGTATTCACTTTATCGGCGTGTTCGATACCGTCGGCGCCCTGGGCATTCCCGCGCCGTTTCTGGGTACCCTGGGTACCAGCCGCTACCTGTTCCACGACACCGAGCCCAGCCGCATCATCAACCACGCCCGCCATGCGGTGGCCATAGACGAAAACCGGCAGGATTTCGAGCCTACCCTGTGGAGCCCCAAGGCGGGGATTGATTTGCAGCAGGTGTGGTTTGCCGGTGTGCATACCGACATCGGCGGCGGCTACCCGGACCACGCCCTGGGCGATATCCCCGGCGAGTGGATGGCCCGCGAAGCCCAGGCCTGCGGCTTGGGCCTGGAACCCCACTTCCTCCTGCGCCTGAACCCGGATTATGCAGGGCGGCAGCATAATGAGTACAAGGGCTTCTATAAGGCCATGGGGCGTAAGCACGTGCGGGCGGTGGAGCCGGTGGTGCATGAGAGCGTGCGGCGGCGGTGGGAGGATGATTCGGTGCCGTACAAGAGCCCTGGGTTGGCGGAGTTGGTTGGGCGTTTGGGGTGGGGTGGTGTGAGTTTGGTTGGTACGGATTAAAGATTTTTTTGCCACGGAAGGACACGGAAGAAAAGAACTGAAAGCCTCATGGCCACGGACACTCACGGACACTCACGGACGCTCACGGACAAAGAAAAAAACATTTTTTAGTTTTTCGTCCGTGTGGGTCTGTGAGTGTCCGTGGCCAAAAAGGAATTTCCATTAACTCCAGGAGGATGCGTGGCATGACTATTTCGCCTGAGAAAGTCTGGTTTGATGAGGATAACCTTTGGGTGTTGTTGTCAGATGGCCGAACGGTTGGTGCGCCTCTTGTTTGGTTTCCCCGTTTGTTGAATGCTGATAGTGCCAGCCGCAAAGATTATGAGCTGAGTGTTCATGGTATTCACTGGGATGCCCTGGATGAAGACATCAGCGTGCATGGGCTGTTGGCTGGGTGGGGGGATCAGACTCACCCAAAGCGTGAGAGTGTGGCTTAGTTTGTGCGCCAAGCGGGTGGGCGTTGTGAATTTTTGCCACGAAATCCACGAAAGGACACGAAAAAATAAGAATACTTTGCCGCTGCGGGGTACGACCCCTTTGTAGCCAGGTTGGTTTGGCGGGTCAGAAGGAATGCTATCCTGCACCAATAGTATGATCTTTGGGGTGGTGTGCTTATGACAACTGTTCGCAAGACAATCACTTTGACAGATACCCAGAGCAACTGGGTTAAGTCTCGGATTGCTCGTGGTGATTTTACAAACGATAGTGAGTACTTTCGTGATTTGATCCGGAGGGATCAGGAGCGCAGTGCCGGGTTGGAGCAATTACGGGCAGCGTTGCTGGAGGGAGAGGAAAGCGGTTTGAGCAATCGCACGCTGGAGGAGATTCGTCGGGCAGCCAGGGATTCTGCGTAATCAAGGTGTTGGGGTGGCGCTGGAATAGCTGGCAATCGCCGGAACCCGGCACGTCTACCCAGGTTCTGTGCCTGAGCCCGGATTATGCGGGGCGCCAGCACGTGCGGGTGGTGTGGGTTTGGTGGGTGACTGTTAAAGGCTTTTTTGCCACGAAAACCACTAAAGGACACGAAAAAATAGGAATACTTTGGCTAGAAAAAGGAATTGCAATTAACTCCAGGGAGCAAGGAAGCGCTATGAAGAGCATCATCATTCGTCCGAAATTTGCGTTACAATGTCTGACAACGTAAGACAAATGGAGCGCGTCATGAAAACCGAGATGCTTAGTGCCCGTATAGACCACGATACCAAGGTTGCGTTCTCGCATATTTGTGACGAGGTTGGCCTTAGCCCGTCACAAGCCATTAAATTGTTTGCTCGTGCGGTTATTAATCACGGCGGGATTCCCTTTGAGATCAAGGTGCCGCAGCCGAATGAAACGAGCACTGCTGCTATGCAGGAACTCAGGGAAGGGAGGGGGCACCGCGCGGAGTCGCTGGATAGCCTTTTAGAAGAGCTCACGGATGGCAAAATCGCGCATGCACAGCCTTGAATACTCAACCCAGTTTAAAAAAGACTTCAAAAAGATAACGAAATTGCCCATCCCGGATATTGTCGAGGTGGGACGCATTATCTCTAAGCTGCAGCGTGATGAGCCACTGGAAGACAAGAATGTCGACCACGCTCTGACCGGCAACTGGCATGGTTTCAGGGATTGCCACATCAAGCCAGACCTGGTTTTGATCTACAGGGTTGATAACGGCACGCTGCAGCTGGCGAGAATTGGCAGCCACAGTGAGCTTTTTTAGAGAAAGCCTGGTCAAGAAAAGGAATTCCAATTAACTCTAGGGGGGGAGGTGTGGATTTGGTGGGTGACTGCTAAAGACTTTTTTGCCACGAAATCCACTAAAGGACACGAAAAAATAGGAATACTTTGGCTAGAAAAAGGAATTCCAGTTAACTCCAGGGAGTAAGGAAGCGCTATGAAGAGCATCATCATTCGTCCGGAATTTGCGTTACAATGTCTGACAACGTAAGACAAATGGAGCGCGTTTACGCAATACCCCCCGATGCGCAGCATTTTCATCTTTTTAGTACTGATGAGGATCTAAAAGCGCATTCGTCATACACTGCAGCCAAAGGCGGTGACCCAAATGCCGCACTTGAGTTGATCGAGGATCTTGCTTTCGATTTTCTGTACGGTCTTCGAAGAGAGTTTCCAGAGGGTGCGATATTTGTCTCGCCTTTTGCGAGGGAGGCATCGGGTGATAATGCGTTGCCGCTTATTTTATCGCTCATGGCTGCAGAGATATTCAACGGTGAAAGTGAAACCGATATCGTTCAGCTGCAGCGTGTTTTTCATACAGGTGCTGATCCGATGGAGAGGCTGCGCTTGCGGCCATCGTTTGAAGGTGCGGTGAAGAGCGGTGCTCATTATGTTCTGGTTGACGATGTTACGAGCATGGGAGGCACTCTGGCAGAGCTTGCGAATTATCTGCTGCTCCATGGAGGGCAGGTTCTTGGTACACTGGTGTTAGCTAACGCTGGTCGTTCTAAGGATTTTCGGCCAGCTAAACAGCATATAAGGCTATTACAGGAGCGTTTTGGAGATGAAATCAGACAAATCTTCGGAATACACACGTCCGCCCTCACAGCTAACGAAGCAGGATATCTCGTCGGCTTTCGAACAGTTGACGAGATCCGAAATCGATGCCTTAAGGCAGAAAAAGAGACACATCTCCGCTTGCTATCAAAAGGTTATTGAAGCTCATATTAAGCAACGTTTGTCATCAGTCTGAGTCTGAACACTGATTGGTGATGGCTGAGGCTGGGGGTTAAGGGCTTTTTTTGCCACGAAATCCACGAAAGGACACGAAAGGGTTAAAAGATAAAAAAACGTTTTTTAATAATTTTTTCGTGTTTTTAGTGGATTTCGTGGCAAAAATTCTCTCTAAGAAGGGGCGCCAGCTTTGGTTGAGCCGTTAAGTTTTTTCTAACGGCTCATTATTTCATGCTAAAGTGAGCCGATAGATATCTGCTAATGGCTCATTCGATGTATACATGGCAACTGGACAACTGGCCTGCTTACAGCTTTGATCAGAACTCTGCAGAGCTCTGGACGAGTAAGGCTCTTGCGGCGTCTCATAAGATTCTTGGGGCGATGGCGGTTGTGCCGGAAAGCCTTGGTAGCGAAGCGAAGTTGGATCTTCTGGTCAGCGCTGCGATCGAAACCAGTGCGATTGAGGGCGAATCGCTTAATCGCGCGGATGTGCGCAGCTCCATCAAGAATCATTTTTTGAGCCCCAATGAGAAGATGGCGGTACATGACCCGGTAGCGGCAGGTATCTCCGCTCTGATTCTTGAAGTGATGGACCTTTACGAAGAACCATTAACAGCGGAACGCCTGCACCACTGGAATGAACTGGTGCTTCCGGTGCACAATTCTGGCCCGTTTCTGGGCCCGGCCGGCATGGCGGGGCAGTGGCGTACCCATCCAGATGCCATGCAGATAGTCTCTGGCCCCGTTCACAATCCAACGATTCACTTCGAGGCCCCGCCTTCTGTGCGTGTGCCCGAGGAAATGCAGCGGTTCCTGGATTGGTTTGAGGATGACTCCCGCGCCTTACCTGGTGTGGCGCGTGCGGCGATTGCTCATCTGTGGTTTGAAACGATTCACCCCTATGAAGACGATAATGGCCGGGTGGGGCGGGCTGTTGCGGATGTGGCTGTGTGCCAGATGCTGGGGCAGCCGCTGATGATGAGCCTGGCGACGGTGTTAAGTCGGCATCGGAAGGCTTATTACCAGCAGCTTAACAAGGCGTCGAAAGATACGCTGGATGTGACGCCTTGGGTTAATTGGTTTGGCGAGCGGGTTGTTGAGGCGTTGGAAGGTGCGTTTGATGTTATTCAGTACGTGGTGAAAAAGGCCCGCTTCTGGGACGGGCTCGACACTGAATCGCTGAATGACCGACAACTTAAGCTGATTCGCAGGATGCTGGGCCAGGATGCGCCGAGCTTTGAAAATGGGATCAATGCGGCGAAATATCAGAATTTAACGCGTTGCTCCAAAGCCACGGCTACCCGGGATCTCCAACACCTGGTTGCGGAGGGTGTGCTGGCGCCCATTTATAGCAAAGGGCGCTATGCTCGGTATAAGCTGGACTTGTGATTCTGTGGGTTAAAGACTTTTTTGCCACGAAATCCTCGGAAGGACACGGAAAAATGAAAAGATAAGGACTGTTTGGCCACGAAATCCACGAAAAAACACGAAATTAAAGATAGAAAGCTTTTGGTTTTTCTTATCAGTCATCTTTGTTCGTGTTTTTTCGTGGATTTCGTGGCAAAAAAAATCAGTAAAAGGACTAGATGATGCTCAAGGAAAAAGAGCTTTGTTACCGGATTACCGGTTGTGTATACGAGGTTTATCGCCACCTGGGTTGTGGTTTTCTTGAATCGGTGTATCAGCGGGCGTTGGTACACGAATTGCGGGCTGCTGGGTTGGCTGTGGAGTCTGAAGCCGCGGTTACCATCAACTACAAGGGCCAGCCCCTAGCCGAGCACCGTTTGGATTTACTCGTGGAGAATCGCATTATCGTTGAGCTAAAGGCCCAGCAAAAAGTCCCGCTCGCAGCAGAATCCCAGTTAATCAACTACTTGAAGGCGACAGGTCTGAAACTCGGCTTGTTAGTCAACTTTGCTTTTCCCAAAGCCACAGTAAAGCGCATCATTTATTAATCTCTCAATTTTTTCGTGTCCTTTCGTGGATTTCGTGGCAAAAAAAGGAACTCTCTCCACCAATGAACAAAGTACTGGCAGCCTACAAAGAACACACCCCCAACCCCCAGAACCCCGCTGAAAGAGTATCCTTCGGCACTTCCGGCCACCGCGGCACGTCGCTGAACCGCAGCTTCAACCGCTACCACATCCTGGCCATTACCCAGGCGGTGGTGGACTGGCGCAGCAAGCAGGGCATTACCGGCCCAATGTATGTGGGCAAGGACACCCACGGCCTGTCTGGCCCGGCGATGGATTCGGTGTTGGAGGTGTTGGCGGGTAACAGTGTGGTGACGCGGGTGGATGCTGCCGGTGGCTTTACGCCTACGCCGCTGGTGTCTCATGCCATTCTGGTGCACAACGCCGATAAGCCGGCGGCGCTGGCGGATGGGTTGATCATTACGCCCTCTCACAACCCCCCGGAGGATGGCGGGATTAAATACAGCGGCCCGGACGGCGGCCCGGCGGGTACGGATGCTACGGGCTGGATTGAGCAGCGCGCGAACGAATTGCTGGAAGTCGGGCTTGCGGGCGTGAAAACCTCGCCGCGCCGGCAGGCGGTGGTGGCGGCCGAGCCCTGGGATTTTGTGCAGGAGTACGTGCAGCGGCTGGGGCAGGTGGTGGATATGGACGCCATTGCCAGCAGCGGACTGAAGCTGGGTGTCGACCCCATGGGCGGGGCAGCGCTGGCGGTTTGGGATGCCATTGCCAAGCACTATGGCCTGGACCTTGAAGTGGTCAACCGCAACCAGGACCCGGATTTTGCTTTCATGCCCCCGGACCACGACGGCAAGATCCGCATGGATTGCTCCAGCACTGCGGCCATGGCCAACCTGCTGACCATCAAAGACCGCTTCGACCTGGCCTTTGGTAATGATCCCGACGCCGACCGCCACGGCATTGTCGACGCTGCCGGCCTGATGAACCCGAACCATTACCTGGCGGTGTGCATCGATTACCTGCTCAGCCACCGGCCGCAGTGGGGCGCGGGGCTGAAGGTGGGTAAAACCCTGGTGTCGTCTTCCATGATCGACCGCGTGGTAGCCGGGCAGGGCCGGGCGCTGTACGAAGTGCCCGTGGGCTTCAAATGGTTTGTGGAAGGCCTGCACACCGGCCAGCTGGTGTTCGGCGGCGAAGAAAGCGCCGGGGCGAGTTTTTTGACCTTCGACGGCCAGCCCTGGAGCACCGATAAAGACGGCGTTATTTTGTGCCTGCTGGCGGCGGAGATTCGGGCCAAGACCGGCAAGTTGCCCAGTGAATACTATTCGGAACTGACGGCTAAATACGGCGCACCGGTGTACCGCCGCAAAGACTTCCCCGCGACGGTGGAGCAGAAGCACAAGCTGAAAACCCTGAAGCCGGAGGACTTGCCGTTTACCGAGCTGGCCGGAGACCCGATTGTGGAGGCCATGACCACGGCGCCGGGCAATGGTGCGGCGATTGGTGGGCTGAAGGTGACGACCCGGAACGGGTGGTTTGCGGCGCGGCCTAGTGGGACTGAGGATCTTTGTAAGACTTATGGGGAGAGTTTTTTGGGGGCGGAGCACCTGGGTCAGATTTTTGTGCAGGCTGAGACGCTGCTTAGGTGAGGAGTCTGCGAAAAGGGCGCGAAGGGGTCTGACCCCGGTGGGGTCAGACCCCTTTGCCGGGCCCCGAAGGGGTCTGACCATCTGCCAACGCCATTCTCCCTGACCATCTCCTTGGTAAAACAACGTTAAATCCCTCCGGGTATGTAACGTAAAGTTAACACCTCCGCTATACTGTCTACTTTGTGCTCATAGCACAGGGTTTGTTTAGCAGCTAAGGTGGTCCCCCTGCTTAGTGGCATTATTGAATTAACGAGAGACCTACACATGGAAGCGGCTAGTTCCGTCGGCCTTATGGCTGGCTTTTTTTCTTATCTCTCATTGTTTTTCCTGCGCCCGATTGCTTGCAGGGTGCACTTGTTGGATACGCCTGACCACCGGAAACTCCACAAGGGGTCGGTGCCGCTGATTGGTGGCTTGAGTGCTTTTATAGGCGTGAGCGTGGCCTGGATGATTGGCATGCCGCTGATCAGTGGCCATGGGCTGTTCCTGATTTGCGCCGCGCTGCTAGTGATTGTGGGGGCAGTAGACGATGCCCGGGACCTTCCTGCGAAATTCCGCCTGGGTGTGCAGGTTCTTTTGGGCGCTGTACTGACTTTTGGCTCTGGTACCTCGCTGGTAACCTTTGGTGATTTGCTGGGTTTTGGGCCCATTGAGCTCGGTATTCTCGGGCCTTTGGTGACCATTGCCGCGGTAATTGGTGCCACCAACGCCTTTAACATGGTGGATGGCATCGACGGCCTGGCTGGTAGCCTGTCGCTGGTGGCGCTGGGCTCTTTGGCGTTGTTGTTCAGCACGTCCTCCGGTTTGGTGGCTGAGCTGGCGCTGGCGGTTGGTATAAGCTGCGCGCTGGTGCCTTACCTGATGGCTAATCTGCGCATTCCCCCCTTCCGTAACCGCATTTTCATGGGCGATGCGGGCTCTATGTTCATCGGCTTTGCCGTGGTGTGGCTGCTGGTAAACGCCACCCAGCCCGGCGAAATGGCCATGCGCCCGGTAACCGCCCTGTGGATTATCGCCATCCCTTTGATGGATATGGTCGCCATCATGGTACGCCGCGCCCGCAAAGGGCAGTCGGTAATGAAGCCAGACCGTGACCACCTGCACCACATCTTCATGCGCGCCGGATTCTCCGACCGCGAAGCCCTGCTGATGATCACCATAGTGGCCATGCTGTTCGCCAGCGTTGGACTGCTTGGTGAGTTCTTCCACCTGCCCGAGTGGCTGATGTTTGCGGCGTTTGTTGGATTGTTCGCGCTGTATGACTGGTCGCTTAGCCATGTTTGGCGGTTGTTGGTGGTGGTTCGGAAGAAGGTTAGTCATCAGTAGTTGTTTTTTGGTGCATCGCTCCCCTCCTGACGGATACAAAGGGGTCTGACCCTACGGGTCAGACCCCACCCTTCTCTTGCGGCCATCTCCCACCAAGCACCAAACCCCCGCCAAACTCTTTACTCCCGGTAACTGAATTTCCGCCATAACTAACGTAGAATTGCGCCGTTTATTAACAGTATTTTGTGTGCATGGATCGGCCTCCCATCTGGGGTGGCGTGAATGCTTATTGCCTGACTACGCTGATTTGGGTTGGTGGGGCGGTAGCGTGCCTTGGCGTTCCGGACACGATCTTAATTATTATGAAAGTAAAGCGAGATGACTCTGAAGGTATATATACGGGAATCATTCGTGCAGCAACCGGGGCGACTTGGCTATAGCGCGGGGGCTTATTGGCTGGGTTAAGAGTTATCAGCCTAACGTATCCGTTACTCTGTTTCCTCTAAGACATATCTGAGAAATATCTGTGACACCTAAGCAAATTGCAGCTTTCGCTATAGGCCCTATTGGTGGCGCCGTTATCGGCCTTATCTCCCTGCCAGTTATCACCTGGCTTTTCTCTCAGGAAGACGTCGGTCGGATGGCCATGCTTCAAGTCACCCTCAGTTTCAGTATTTTACTATTCAGCTTGGGGCTAGACCAATCATATGTCCGGGAGTTTCACGAAGCAGAGAGCAAGCCCGCACTGTTGAAGTGCGCGATGCTCCCCGGGCTGGTGTTGTTGCTGGGTACCGTCTCGGCGCTGCTGTTACTCGGTGGGAAACCGGCTGATTGGTTGTTTGATGTACCTGCCTTGCATCTGAGTTTGTTAGTAGCCGTGGCTTTGATAGCCAGTTATATCGCTCGGTTCTTGTCGCTTGTACTTCGAATGAATGAGCGTGGCTTGGCGTTCTCAATGAGCCAGCTGCTCCCAAAACTGCTTTTGCTCGTCATTATTGGAGTCTACATTACTGTAGGCGCCGATAAAGACCTGACTAACCTTGTGCTGGCGAATACCGCAGCCATCGCCTTCGTTTGCGCAATCTTCGGATGGAATACTCGGTCAGACTGGTATCGTGGTATCCGAGCCACGCTAGATATCGATCAGCTAAAAGGCATGCTCCGCTTTGGGCTACCGTTAATTTTGGGTGGCTTGGCGTTCTGGGGCCTCACTGCCATAGACAAGGTGTTCCTGCGCACTCTCGCTAGCTTCGAGGAGTTGGGCGTTTACTCGGTGGCCGTCAGCTTTGCTGCCGCAGCCACCATTCTGCAGGGCGTCTTCTCAACTGTTTGGGCGCCCACTGTTTACAAATGGGCCAGCGCAGGCACGGGGCTGGAGAGCGTACACAAAGTAAGCCGATATATTTTGGCTTTGGTCACTCTGGGCTTTGCCTTAGCCGGATTGTTGTCCTGGGTAGTCACCTTCTTCCTGCCAGCCAACTACGAGCCAGTGCAGTGGATCGTGGTGTCCTGCATGGGATACCCCTTGCTTTACACGCTTTCTGAAACAACCGTTGTAGGCATCGGCATCTCCCGGCGCAGTTCCTTCTCGATGCTAGCAGCCATTACCGCATTTGCGATTAACTTGGTTGGAAACTGGTGGCTCATCCCCATCTTCGGCGCCGCTGGCGCTGCGGTGAGTACCTGTGTTTCCTTCTGGGTGTTCTTCTTTCTGCGAACCGAGTTCTCAATCTACCTTTGGAAACCTATGCCCCGGCTTGTGCTGTACTCCTTCACCCTGGTTTGTGTTGCCGGCGCAGCAGTTTTCACACTTTGGGGCCAGGTTTTGAAGGGTTGGATGGTTGGGTATTGGTTGGTTGTGCTGGTGTGCTGGGCGGTAGCCTTTCGGGAGGAAGTTCTAGAGGTGGCTGGTTTCTTTCGGCGGAAGGTAGTCTGAATAATGTGCAAGTGCGTTACACTAAATGACAGAATGTCGTATTGCCTGTCCGCTGCACTAACTTATTTATGCTTTAATCGATTATTAAATATTTGGGGCTCTTGTGTCTAAGGTACTGTTAGTTACATCGCGATTTCCGTATGGCAATTCGGAGCAGTTTCTGGAGCATGAGCTACCGTATTGGGGTAAGGAAGAGCTTAAGATATTACCGCTCATGTCAGATAGCGAAACGGAGCGGGCATGTGGCTTTTGTATTAGTGATAAATTTAATATTTCACGGTTAAGTCGATCCGAGAAAATAGTTTCAGCACTTTATATTTCTTGCGACATGGAGTTTTGGAAGGAATTGCTTTTTATAGTTTCAAGATGTAAATTTAAAAGTTTTAGACCCCTTCTTATATATGCAATTCTCTCCAATCGCCTGTACCTAAAAATAAATAAAGCCAAAGCGGAGTTGAAGCGCGCCGAAGTGGTTTACTGCTATTGGAGCAACTGGTCCTTAAGAGCCTTTGCAATGGCAAAGCGACGGATTCCTAACCTGTCTTTTAAGCTCATAACGAGATCCCACCGAGTAGACTTGTACGCTTATGCTATGCCTGGTGGCTATATGCCGTTTCGGCACAGGTTTTACCGCCAAGTTGATGCATACTACCCGATCTCAGAAGATGGTAAACGTTATCTTTCGAAGAATTACGGAGTACCTGCTGACAAGATAAAGATCCATAGACTTGGAGTGCCAAAAAAGATGGTCTCAGATCCAGGAGCGGAGCCAATCCGTGATGGCATCAAATTAATCAGTGTCTCGTACGCGAAGCGGGTCAAACGCCTAGACCGGATTGTAGATGCTATTGCGCTAATCCATCGTAAGTGCCCCGAAACCAAGGTGTCGTGGGTGCATATTGGCGGGGGGGAGCTTCTTCCAGAGATCCAAAAATACGCTGTTAGTCAAGGGGTTGAGTGCGAATGGTTGGGAATGCAGTCCAATGAATTTGTCTTGAAGTACCTGTCCAAGGCTCAGAGAGCGATTTTCGTGAATGTTAGTGATAGCGAAGGCGTTCCGGTGTCGATTATGGAGGCGCTTTCATTCGGAATCCCTGTGGTTGCTACGGATGTCGGTGGCACTGGAGAGCTGGTCAGCAAACGTGTGGGCAGGTTGATAAAGGCCCCATTTGAAATAGAAGAGATCGCTGACGGGCTTATTTCAGTTTATGAGAACTATCCCAGCCCTCGTGAGCTAGAAGGCGTCTATATGGCAAAGTGTAGTGGTAAGAACTATGAAAGTTTCATCGATGATATATTGAGTATGAAGTCAAATTATTAAGCTGCTTCTGTTTTTTTAAGGGAATTTTATGAATGGTTCAGTAGATTCTCAGCCTTTGAGTCTAATTGATCTTGTCAAGATACTCTATTTTCGACGATATGTGTTTTTAGGTGTTTTCGGCCTAATTATGTTACTAGGGATCTGGTACGTAATGTCAAAGGATGAAGCGTACCAGTATAGCTCGTTCTATTCATTGGGGGTTTTGGCGGACGGAGAGTATCTGGAAAGTCCAAAGACGATGGAGTTAAGGGTTAAGGAAATCGGGTATCCTGCTGTTCTAGAGAGGCAGCGATCCTCTGGTGACGGTGCAGCTAATATTGACGTTGTGATTGATTCCCCCCCCAACTCTGGGATGGTCAGGCTTTTGACCTTTGCGCCCGAAAGTATCGAAGAAGAGGTAGTTGAGGTCCACAAAGCATTAATTGCATTTATTGATTCGCGCCAGACCAAGCGATATGAGCACCAGAAGGAGGAGTATGAGACTGAGTTGAAGTCCGTGCTAAATATCCTGAACGCTGAGCCCAGTGGACCATTTAATTCCGCCTCCTTGCCAGTGTTGTTGCAGGAAAAGGCCGAATTGGAACGCTCTCTGAGGTCGATGGTTCCGGGTGATGCAATTGTGACCGCTCGGGTGAGCGATGAACCTGCAGGGCTCTCGAAGGTTATTATAGTACTGGGTTTGCTTATTCTAAGTACTGTTTTTGGCTTGATAATTGCCTATGTTGCGGAATTTTTAGCACTGGTGCGCGATTCCTTGAAAAGAGATTCTCGATATGGTGGATAACCTTGTGATAATCCATCGCTCGCTGTGAGCATGCTGCAGTGAATCAAGTACCTTTGCGCGGTCTTTTCTTCCTTGCGGCATATGCGATTATCTTTCCGAAGGTTCCTGCTTTTGGGATTGGGCTGGGCTTGGACGATATATTGGCATTGCTGTTGTTTCCTTGCTTGATGTTCCACGTTTTGGTTAATTCGGGGCGCAAGTATGTTTGGGAGTTTTGGTTAGTTGTATTGCTGTTTTTGGCTTTTATAGGCATTTATTTTTTTTTAGGAAGCTGGAAGAATTACCAAAGGCTTGGTGTTGTTCGGTATCCGACCGAACTTTGGCAGTATGCGAAAAGACTATCTTTTTTCTTGCTTGGCTTCTTTTTTGTATTAAATGTCGAGAGAGGTGAAAGTAAGGCAATAAAAACTGTGTTATGGGCCTATTTTTTAATTTTGATGATTGGAGTGCTGCAGTTAGTTGCTGGTTCGATAGGAGAGTTTTTAGCTCAGCTTTACGGTAGAAGTGAGCACCAGGTTGAGCGGCTAGTGGATAGAACGTTCTCTGCGAAAAGAGTCTTTGGAACTGCAGGGCATCCAAATGCCTGGGGCGGGTTCTCTCTATTTGTATTCTCTGTCGTTGCTCCATTCTTTCTTGATGGAAGAGCTTTCTCAAGGCGAACACGTTTGCTCCTCGGAATATTGGTTGGCTTCGCTTTAATTAATGTTCTGTTTTCGAGCTCAAGAGCGGCTATTCTGGGGCTTGGTATGGTTTCGCTTTCACTTTCGGTGTGGTATCTGTTTACTTCAAGGGTTCGCGAACCAACCAAGGCTTTGTTGATATCTGCTTCAATGCTTTCAGTTTTCATTTTTCTTATTTCATTTAAAGAGCGAATTTTTAACCTAATATTCAGGTTTTCAGTTTTGTTTGAAACCATGGGTGGTGGGCGCGACGAACAAATAAGGGCTGGGCTTTCAGTTCATCATGGGATGTTTGATAGTTTAATTGGTTCAAGCAATTATGTGCAGAGAGTATTAGGGGTGTCTCATGGAGTAGAGGTGGAGCCTGTTTATCTATTTATAAATTACGGTTTCCTAGGAGTCTCCTTTATTTTCCTGATTATGGCTTCGATTTTTTATTGCGGCATGCGTCTGGCTTTTTCTGGGCATTATTATGCGCCCATTGGCTTAGGGGTTATGCTAGCCATTGTAGGGTATTCTACTTTTTCTTTGGGGTATTTTTTCTTTCAAGAGTTGGTGGTTGGTACGCCTTTTTGGTTGTACGCCGGTATTTTTATGGCGTGTTACCAAAGATCCTTAAGTCATCGATAAATTAGTGTTGGTCTGATGCTTCATTTTTCGAATAATTATATTTCCAGCAAGGTTCATGGTAATCTTGTTGATGCTCTTGGCAGGTTGTTCGGTAAACAGCATGTGCTCGTCCCAGTTCGTCGTCAGAGTGACGTTGGAGTTAATGATTCGAGTCAGCCTGGGGTTCACGTTCATTATTATCCATATCCAAACTTACTTAGATACTTCCCTCTGATCAAAGTTCTTTTTATTTTTCTTCGATCCTTGTCCAAGCTTAATTCTGACTTAGTTGAAGGTGCGAGGCAGTCTGGGTGTCTTGCGCATAATCTTTGGAGTGATGGGGTTCCGGTTCTTTTGCTCTCAACCGTCTGCCGTTTCCGATACCTTGTGGTGGTAAGGAATACTGACATTAATGTTTTTGTTCCTAAGCTACCCCATTACAGGTGGTTAGTCAGGTTGGTAATAAAGAGGTCTGAGGGTCTGGTTTTTATTAGCCCTGCTCACAAGAAAAGGTTTGAACGGAGTTGGCCCGGGCTTATTTCTTCAGCACGTAAGGTTGAGGTGATTCCTAATGGGGTAGGTGAATTTTGGCATCGTAACCGGTTGACCAATACCATCAGGCGACCGGTTAGTGCTTGTTTTGTTGGAAAATTTGATGAGAACAAGAATCTGAGAAGATTAGTTCAGGCAGCAGAGCTGTGTTTTGCTCACGACCCGGCGTTCCAGCTCGTTTTGGTTGGTGGCACAGAGAGCGAGTTTCTGAAGATTACTGGGGTTCGGGCTGTTCCGGATTATGTTGATATCAGGGGTTACCTTGCTTCGCCCCAGGCGTTAGCTGACATACTTCAACGGTGCCGTGTTTTTGTGATGCCGTCCTTACGGGAAACGTTCGGCTTAGTATTCATCGAAGCGTTATCTCAAGGGTGCACGCTCGTGTGCTCAAGAGGGGAGGGTATAGATGGTTTCTTTGAGTCGGAGTATGTGCAGTCGGTTGACCCGACCAGCTCTAAGGAAATTTATAAAGCTGTGGAGCGAATGTTGTCTAGTTATGAGAAGGGTTGCTCAATTGACTGGATGCACGAACAGCTCGATCACTTCGCGTGGCCTACGATCGCGGATAAATATAACAGGCTATTTTAATGAAAGTAATTTACCTCCACCAATACTACACCTCCCCAGAAATGGCCGGCGGCACCCGTTCCTACGAAATGGCCCGCCGCATGGTAGCTGCCGGCCATGAAGTCCATATGGTCACGAGCTATCGCGAACCGGATGGCAGCCGGCAGGGTTGGTTTCAAACCAACGAGGCTGGTATCCAGGTGCACTGGTACCCTGTGCCGTACTCCAACCATATGAGCTTTATTCAGCGCTTGAAGGCTTTCTTCTCTTTTGCCTTGGCTGCCCGCAAAAAAGCTCTCCAGTTGGATGCCGATATTATTTTCGCAACCAGTACGCCGCTAACCATTGCGCTGCCTGCGGTCCCTGCTTCCCGAAAGAAAAAGATCCCCATGGTGTTCGAGGTGCGGGATCTCTGGCCAGAAATGCCAATTGCTGTTGGTGCGTTGAAGAACCCGCTACTCAGGTTCGCGGCTCATCGGCTCGAGCATTGGGCCTATCACAATGCGGAAGCCGTGGTCGCGCTTTCTCCTGGCATGAAGGAGGGCGTATTGCGTACGGGGTATCCTGCCAAGAAAGTTGCAGTGATTCCCAATAGCAGCGACAACGCGGAGTTTCAGTACAACGCAGAAGTCGGCGCAAGATTTCGGGCGCAGCGTGAGTGGCTGGGTGAGAGGCCTTTGCTGGTTTACACCGGTACCTTTGGGCCAACCAATGGCGTTGGCTATATGGTGCCGGTTGCGCAGGAGTTGCTTCGCCTGAATTCAGGTGTTCGCATTCTTTTGGTGGGTGAGGGTAAGGAAAAGTCAGGGATAATCGAGCAGGCTGAACAAGCCGGTGTGCTGGGTAAGAATCTGTTTATCGAGGGAATGCTCCCGAAAAGAGACATTCCCGCCCTATTAAGTGCGGCCGATATGGCTTCTGCACTGTTTATCGATCTTCCAGAGATGCGGCCAAATTCCGCAAACAAGTTTTTTGATGCCCTGGCTTCTGGCACGCCGGTTATGCTCAATTATGGCGGCTGGATGCATGAAATGGTTCAGGCTAAAGGCTGCGGGCTTGCCATGTGGCGCCAATCTGCTGCCGATGTGGCCGCAGAATTGGATAAAAAGCTTCATGACAAGGAATGGTTGGCGCAGGCTGGAAAGTCTGCAAGGCTGCTGGCAGAAGAACACTTTGATCGCGATGTGCTTGCGGACCAACTAATACAGGTTTTGCAGGCAGCTGCTGATGGGCAGGCTGAGTTGGCGGCGCAGATCGCGCCGGGTGAATACCGCTTTTAATTCTGGCTATGGATGCTGAATTCTGATGATTAAAAGGTTGTTTGATATTGCCGCGGCTGGGGTTGGGCTTCTAGTGCTTGGTCCCGTTTTTGTCGTAGTTGCTTTTTTGATCCGCCGCAAACTCGGGTCCCCCATCTTCTTTCGCCAAACCCGCCCCGGCCTGGACGGAAAGCCGTTCGAGATGGTGAAGTTCCGCACCATGCTGGATGCCACGGACAAACACGGCAACCCCCTGCCGGATGACCATCGCATGACCCCCTTCGGCAGCTTTCTGCGCGCTACCAGCCTGGATGAGTTGCCGGAACTCTGGAATGTGCTCAAGGGCGATATGAGCCTGGTAGGCCCGAGGCCGCTGTTGATGGAATACCTGCCGCTTTATTCGAAGGAGCAGTACCGCCGCCATGAAGCACGCCCGGGTGTGACCGGCTGGGCCCAGGTGAATGGCCGCAATGCGATTTCCTGGGAAGATAAGTTCAAACTGGATGTCTGGTATGTCGATAACCAATCTTTCTGGTTGGATTTGAAGATACTGTTCCTAACGGTAAAGAAAGTGCTGGTTCGAGATGGCATCAGTGGTGAAGGTGAAGTGACGATGTCAAAGTTTACCGGAACAAAAGACTGATGCGGTTAGCGATTCTTGGCGCCAGTGGTCACGGCAAGGTGGTGGCGGATGCCGCCAGTTTGAGTGGTTGGGTGGAGATTGTTTTTTTTGATGATGCCTGGCCTGCCGTTGCCAAGAACGGTCCTTGGGAGGTTGTTGGCAGAAGCCCGGATTTGTTGGCCAAGGCTGCTGAGTTTGACGGCGCGGTTGTTGCGATCGGTAATAATGGTATTCGCATGGCCAGGCAGCAGGAGTTGGTGTCTGCCGGGCTGAAGTTGATCTCCGTGATTCACCCTTCTGCGATTGTCAGCCCACATGCCTCGGTGGGTGCCGGAAGCGTTGTGTTTGCCAATGCGGTTATTAATGCCTGCGCCAATCTGGGCGCCGGCTGTATTGTAAATACTGGCGCAGTAGTAGAGCACGATTGCGAGGTGGGAGACTTTTCCCACCTTAGCCCGAACGCGGTACTTGCTGGTGGAGTTACCGCTGGGCAAAAGGTTTGGGTGGGTGCCGGCGCCATCGTGAAGCAGTTAGTTGTGCTGTGCGATGAGGTTACAGTCGGTATGGGAAGCGCTGTATTGAGAGATGTTCCTGCCGGTAAGACTGTTGTTGGCGTTCCAGCTCGCCCCATTAATTTTCAGGATTGAGTTTTTATGTTGAATACTGCGTTTTCGCCTTGGCCTTCTTTTACTCAGGAAGAGGCGGATGCTGTCTCTGCTGTGCTTTTGTCAAACAAAGTGAACTACTGGACTGGCACCGAAACCCGCGAATTTGAAAAAGAATTTGCCGCGTTCGCTGGTACCGATCATGCGGTAGCGGTTGCCAACGGTACGGTGGCGCTGGACTTGGCTCTGAAGGGGCTGGGCATAGGTGCTGGCGACGAGGTGATTGTTACGTCTCGCACTTTTCTGGCGTCGGCTTCGTGTATTGTGAATGCGGGAGCTACGCCGGTATTCGCGGATGTAGATCGGGATTCCCAGAACATCAAGGATGAAACGGTTCGCCCCTTGGTAACTGAACGAACCCGGGCCATTATTTCAGTGCATTTGGCCGGCTGGCCGTGTGATATGGATAGCCTGAATGCCCTGGCCAGAGAGCACAACCTGTTCGTTATTGAAGATTGTGCCCAGGCCCATGGCGCTACCTATAAAGGCCGGCCGGTAGGTTGTTTGGGAGATGTGGCGGCCTGGTCGTTCTGTCAGGACAAGATCATGACCACGGGTGGGGAAGGTGGCATGGTGACTACCAATAACCGCGAATTGTGGTCCGGCATGTGGTCATTCAAGGACCATGGCAAGAGTTGGGAAGCGGTTTATGAGCGCCAGCACCCGCCGGGGTTCCGTTGGTTGCATGAGAGTATTGGCACCAACTGGCGGATGACGGAGATGCAGGCAGCCATTGGTCGCATTCAGCTGACCAGAATGCCGGACTGGACTCGTGCCAGGCAGGCTAACTGCGATTTAATCTGGGCTGAGGCCTCAAAACATAAGGGCGTGAGGGTGCCTGTTGTGCCTGGCGACATTGGCCATGCTGGTTATAAGTGCTATGTGTTTGTTGAGCCTGCCGGATTGAAGGCAGGGTGGGATCGCGACCGCATTATGGCTGCCATCATTGAACGGGGCGTGCCGTGTTTTTCCGGTTCTTGTTCTGAGGTTTATCTTGAGAAATGTTTTCAGGATTTGTCCCTCGCGCCTGCAGAGCGGTTGCCTGTTGCCCGTGAGTTGGGGGAGACCAGCCTGATGTTTTTGGTACACCCCACGCTGACTGAGGCTGAGATGGCGAAAACAGTGGAAGTACTTTCCGGGGTTATGGCAGAGGCCTCTTGCTGAAACAGGGAGTTGTGGTGAGAAATAAGCTGATCAATCGCATCCTGCATCTATCCCGACCCAAGAAGCGGGCGATTTCCGTTGTAACGGATTTTGTGCTGCTGTCGCTGGCCATTTGGGCGGCGTTTGCCTTGCGATTCGAGAATTCCGGGTGGATACCCTCGGAAAAGCAGCTCTGGGTATCGCTGGCTACCGTAGTGGTGACGGTTGGAGCCTTCATAAAGCTCGGCCTTTATCGGGCCGTGATTCGATACATCAGTGAACATGCTTTTCTGGCGATTCTTGTTGGCGTTGTTTTCTCGAGTATTGCGCTGATTGTTTTGGGGTTCTTGTTCCAGACGTTGGTGCCCCGTTCCGTGCCGGTTATCTATGGGGCTTTCGCCTTCATGCTTGTTGCGGGTACGCGTTTTGGTGTGCGCACAGTCGTTCGGCGCCGTGGTGATCGCTCCAAAGACGGCGTTCTGATTGTGGGTGCGGGGCCGAAGGGAATGCAGTTGGCTTCCGCCCTGGCACAGGGTGTGGAATACCGGCCGCTTGGTTTTGTGTCGATGCTGGAAGCCAACCACAAGTCCATGATCGGCAATTTGCCTGTCTACTCTATGGAGTTCATCGATAAGGCGATTCGGGAGTTGGATGTTTCTCGAGTGTTGCTTGCGATAGAGGACTCTGAGCCGGTTAACCGCAAACAACTCATGCAAACCCTCGAAGGCCTCTCCGTCCCGGTTCAAACCGTACCTTCAATGTCGGAACTGGTTGCTGGCCTGGCCCGAATCAACGACATTCGGGATTTGGAAATCGAAGATCTCCTGGGGCGGGACCCGGTTCGGCCGGATGCGGCCATGGTGTCCCAAAGCCTGTTCGGCAAGGCGGTGCTGGTGACCGGTGCCGGTGGCTCCATTGGTTCCGAGTTGTGTCGGCAGATTCTGCGTCACAAGCCGTCGAAGTTAGTGCTGCTCGAGCAGTCCGAGTTTTCGTTGTATGCCATCGAGCGCGAGTTGCAGTCGATCAACCAGATCGAGGCGCTGGGTGTGTCTTTGCATGCGGTGCTGGGCAGCGTAACTCATCGTCGCCGCTGCGAGGCGGTGATGCGGGCTTTTGGTATTCAGACGGTTTACCACGCGGCGGCCTACAAGCATGTGCCTCTGGTTGAACACAATGTGATTGAGGGTGTGCAGAACAATGTGTTCGGTACCTTCCATACGGCTGAGGCGGCGATTGCTACGGGCGTTGAGCGCTTTGTTCTGATTTCTACCGATAAGGCGGTTCGCCCGACCAATGTGATGGGGGCATCCAAACGCATGGCGGAGCTGGTGCTTCAGGGCCTGGCCCAGCGGCAGTCCGGCACTGTGTTTTCGATGGTGCGCTTTGGCAATGTGCTGGGGTCTTCTGGCTCGGTTGTACCACTGTTCCGGGACCAGATTCGCGATGGCGGGCCGGTAACGGTGACTCACCAGGATATTATTCGCTACTTCATGACCATCCCCGAAGCCAGTCAGTTGGTGCTGCAGGCCGGCAGTATGGGGAAGGGTGGTGAGGTGTTTGTGCTGGATATGGGTGAACCAGTTAGAATCGCCGACCTTGCCCGCAAGATGATTCACCTGATGGGCCTGGAAGAGAAAACTGAGGATAACCCGGACGGTGATATAGCGATTATCTACACCGGCTTGCGCCCGGGTGAGAAATTGTACGAAGAGCTGCTGATTGGTGATAATCCGCAAGGTACGGCTCATCCTCGGATTATGATGGCGCGGGAGGTTTCTCTGCCGTGGGCGGAGGTGGAAGATTTTCTGAGCAAGTTCGCTCATGCCAGCCAGGCGTTTGATTGTCAGGCGGTTATTGAACTCTTGAAGCAGGCGCGGACTGGCTATGCGCCGAATGGCGAGCTGGCGGACCTGGTTTGGTGTAACGGCGGGCAGGGGGTGAATGAGGCCAGGCCGGATGGCAAGGTGCTGAAGTTTGGGGTTTCGCCGCAGGATGTTTGAGGGCTCCAGCTGAACTGTGTTTGGGTAGGTACCATACCCAGACAAGCCTCTGGCGTTTAGTGTCTGGTAGCGATATGATCATTATGATTGATATGGTTGGAGGCTGCCATGATTACTGAAACCAGCGCAGTGAAATTCCGCCAGAACCTGGGCGAGATGATAAATCAGGTTCAATACCGGCATGATAGTGTCTTGATCAAGAAAGACGGCAAGCCCGTGGCCGCTTTAGTGGATGCTCGTTTGTTCAACCGTATTCGTCGCCTGGAGGCTCGGTTTGATGCGTTGAGCGCCCGCCTTGAGCAAGGGTTTTCCGGGGTTCCTCAGGATGAGGGGCTTCGGGAAATAGAGGATGCTGTTTCCGGCGTCCGGTCGGAAAACCCTTAGGAGTTTTAACCAGGGATGGCTTCTATTCAGGTAGTTCTTGATACCAATGTAATAATTTCAGGTTTGGCATACCCTTCAAGCATTCCCGGAAAAATCATGCAGGCTTGGCGTGGCGGGGCACTGGATGTGGTTCTCTCCGAGTTTATTCTAGGCGAAATTCGCAGGGTACTGCCGCGGCTGGCTCATCGTCATGGCATGACCGAGTCTGAAATTGATGACTTTGTGGATATTCTCAGTTTTCTGGCGGAGTTGGTTGATCCGGAGGCTTTACCCGACGGTGCCGTGAGGGATGAAAACGATACGCCGGTTTTGGGCACGCTTCTGGCAGGAATGAAGCTCCATGGCGTGGATTACCTCGTAACGGGCGATAAAGACCTGCTTGTCTTGGCTGATGAGTTCCCGGTGATAACGCCGGCAGACTTTTGGGCCAAGCATGGTGGATTATAGTACCAGGCAACAAGGAATGTTGAGATGATTGAGATTTTGCACCATGGTGCGGTGAATGGGGTGACTGGCTCTTGCCATGAGCTTCGGCTTTCTATAGCTGATATCGGTGCCATGGGGGTCTGTCCACGTAGGGACAGACCCCTTGTCGACCTTGGGCTGCTCAATTCGCAGGCTACAAAGGGGTCTGACCCTCTGGGGTCAGACCCCACCCTTCTGCCAGCGCCGGACTCCCATCTGGGCATCCTGATAGACTGCGGCCTGTTCCAGGGCCAGGAAGACAAGCAGCGCGCCAATGCTGGCGACCTGGCCATCGACTTCTCCATCACCCACATCCGCGCCCTGGTGGTCACCCACGTGCACATAGACCACGTAGGCCGGATTCCCTACCTGCTTGCCGCCGGCTTTGATGGCCCTATCATCTGCTCCGAGCCTTCGGCCATCATGCTGCCGGAAATTCTGGAAGACGCCCTGAAAATTGGCTTCACCCGGGACCGTTCGCTGATCAACCGCGTGCTTGATCTGATCCGCGCCCGCATTGTGCCGGTGCCTTATGGCCAGTGGCATGAGGTGTTTAATGAGGGTGAGTGTTCGCTTTCGGTGCGTTTGCAGCGGGCCGGGCATATTCTTGGGTCGGCGTATGTGGAGTGCGATGCCCGGGCCGGGAATTATGATGAGCGTGTGGTGTTCAGTGGAGACTTGGGTGCGCCGCACTCGCCGCTGCTGCCGGAGCCGGTTTCGCCTGAGCGGGCAGACCGTTTGGTGATTGAAAGCACTTACGGCGATAAAGATCATGAAGACCGGGAAACGCGGCGTTACCGGTTGAAGCAGGTGCTGGAACATGCGCTGGCGGATGGGGGGACGGTGTTGGTGCCGGCGTTCAGTATTGGGCGGACGCAGGAGTTGTTGTACGAGATTGAAGGGCTGATCGCTGAGTTTGGTGATGAGCCTGTTGCTGAGCTTGGTGCCAGCGGGGTCAGTCCACGTGGGGACAGACCCCAGTCAGACAATAAGCAGAATTCGCAGGCTACAAAGGGGTCTGACCCTTTGGGGTCAGACCCCACCCTTCTGCCTGAGCCCATCTCCGGTAAACCTCTCACCTGGGACCAACTAGAGATAGTTGTAGATTCCCCCCTGGCCGCCGAGTTCACCAAAATCTACCGGGACCTCAAACCCTTCTGGGACGCCGAGGCCCGCGCCCTGGTGAAAGCCGGCCGCCACCCGCTTTCCTTCGAACAGCTCACTGTGATCAACTCCCACGAAGACCACCTGAATGCCGTAGAATACCTGGCCAAATCCCACCGCCCCTGCGTGGTGCTGGCCGGTTCCGGCATGTGCGCCGGGGGCCGGGTGGTGAATTACCTGAAAGCTATGCTGGGCGATGCCCGTAACGACGTGCTGTTCGTCGGATATCAGGCTGCCGGAACGCCGGGCCGTGATATTCTCACCTATGGCCCTAGAGGTGGTTGGGTAGAACTTGATGGCGAACGCTATGATATCCGCGCCCAGGTTCACCAGGTCGGCGGCTATTCCGCCCACGCGGGGCAGAGTGATTTACTGCGCTTCGTGGAAGGCATCCCCGACGCGCCCAAACAGATTCGTGTAGTGCACGGCGATGACGACGCTAAGCGGGCACTGCAAGCAAAGCTGAAACAAATGGTACCCGGCACCGAAGTCCTGGTACCCCATTAATTTTAATTCGGGGTCAGACCCCCGGTACATTTGGCATGATGAAATGTATCCGGGGTCTGACCCCCAAACGCAGTTTGGAGGATGGATGAAGAAGATTGCGGTTGTTGGCCTTGGCTATGTGGGGCTGCCGTTGGCGGTGGCGTTTGGCGAGAAGCGTGAGGTGGTGGGCTTCGATATCAATGCTGGCCGTATTGCTGAGCTGAAGGATGGCGTGGATTTCACCCGCGAGGTTTCCCGTGAGGAGCTGGGGGCGGCGAGTAAGTTGTCGTTCACCGACTCTCTGGACGGCATTGCCGATTGCCAGATTTACATCGTGACGGTGCCGACTCCGATTGACGAGTTCAAAACCCCGGACCTGACGCCGCTGGTGAAGGCCAGTGAGAGCGTAGGCAAGGTGCTGAAGGCCGGCGATATCGTGATTTACGAATCTACGGTGTATCCGGGCGCGACCGAAGAGGTGTGTGTGCCGGTGCTGGAGAAGGTTTCCGGCCTGACGTTCAATAAGGATTTTTTTGCCGGCTACAGCCCGGAGCGGATCAACCCGGGCGACAAGGAGCACCGGGTGACCACCATTATGAAGGTAACATCCGGCTCTACTCCGGAGATTGCGGACGAGGTGGATGCGTTGTATGCAGGCATTATCACTGCCGGCACCCACAAGGCCAGTTCCATCAAGGTGGCGGAAGCGGCGAAGGTGATCGAGAACACCCAGCGCGATCTGAACATCGCCCTGATGAACGAGCTGTCGATGATCTTTGCGCGGCTGGGGATTGATACCCACGAAGTGCTGGCGGCTGCGGGCACCAAGTGGAACTTCCTGCCGTTCAAGCCCGGTTTGGTGGGCGGCCATTGCATTGGTGTAGACCCGTATTACCTGACCCATAAAGCCGAGGCGATTGGTTATCACCCGGATATTATCCTGGCTGGCCGCCGAGTGAATGACAATATGGGCCCCTATGCTGCCGCGCAATTGGTGAAGATTATGATTAAGCGCGGCCTGACGATTGCCAATTCCCGCGTACTGGTAATGGGCCTGACCTTCAAGGAAAACTGCCCGGATTTGCGTAATACCCGGGTAATTGATGTGGTTGAAGAGTTGCGCGATTTCGGTTGCTCCGTCGATGTAACCGACTGCTGGGCTGATAATGCCGAAGCCGAACACGAATATGGCATCACCCTGGTAGATAACCCGGAGAAAGGCAGATACGACGCTGTATTCCTGGCCGTTCCCCACAACGAATACGCCGCCATGAGCGCTGAAGAGCTGCGCAGCTACACCGGCGACAACGGCGTGCTGTGTGATCTCAAAGGCGTGTTGCCGCTGGGGCAGGCGGATTTCAGGCTTTAACGCCAAACTAATCTCCCGACAAGCGTCTCCCCTGGAACGGGGTCAGACCCCCGGTACATTTCATGATGCAAAATGTACCGGGGGTCTGACCCCGTTTTTTTGTTTTTGTGAATATACGCTACACTCAATTACCGGAAGATAAATTGAGGATTATATTCACGTGAATATCACCGAGTTGTCCGTTCTCATCCGAACCGAGCGCAAGCGCGCCGGGCTTTCGATGCAGTCTCTGGCGGAGCTGGCGGGGGTTGATCGTACTACGTTATCCCGGCTGGAGAATCAGCGGTTGCCGGAGCTGGGCTATGCGAAACTGGAGCGTATCCTGGCGGTGCTGGGGCTGGAGTTTGCGGTAAGGCCTGCCGGTGCGTTGCCTACGCTGAATGATCTGAAGCGGGATAGAGGGCAGGGCGACGTATGAGTAGCTTGCATCGGGCTGTTGTGGAGGTTTCCGGAGAGGTTGTAGGCGATCTGGCGGCGCCGGGCCGGCCGGAGCCTGCTGTTTTTATGTATGGGGCGGAAGTGCCGGAGAGCTCGGCGGTGTCTGTGACCATGCCGGTGGCGGGGCAGGTGTATTCCTATGATGGCTTGCATCCGGTGTTTGCCCAGAATCTGCCGGAAGGTTATCTGGGCGATATCATTCGCAAGCATGTGGCCAAGCTTTATGGCTCGGGTGATCTGACCGTTCTGGCCGCCTTGGGGCGGCACCAGGTTGGGCGCGTGGTGGTTTCTGACCCTGGCGCAGAAGCGGGTAGTGAATTCGCCGATGGGGAGTCTTTGTCGTCGCTCTTGAGTGCGGATAATGCCGGGCTATTTGAGGAGCTTCTGGATAAGTACGCCCTTCGATCCGGAGTGTCCGGCGTGCAGCCAAAGGTGCTTGTGCCCGGCACGATCAGCGAGAAAACCACACTTCGAACCCGCGGTTATATTGTAAAGACCTGGGGCGACGATTATCCCCAGTTGGCGGCTAATGAATATTTCTGCATGACAGTGGCCAAAGCCTGCGGTTTACCGGTTCCGGATTTTTATTTGTCGGATAACGGGCGTTTGTTTGTTATGACCCGCTTTGACCGCGATGATTCGGGCAATTGGCTGGGTTTTGAAGATGCCTGTGTGTTGCAGGGCCTTTTGCCTGCAGACAAGTATTCTGGCAGTTATGAAAAACTGACCAAAACCATGAGGGCGTATCTTTCTCCTGAATATCGGGTTCGGGATTTGCGGTGGTTGTTTCTTTCTGTGGCGGTGTCGTGGGCGGTTCGCAATGGTGATGCTCATTTGAAGAACTTTGGCTTGCTGTATGAGAGTCCCTTTGCGAAAAGGTGGCTTGCGCCGGTGTACGACATTGTTTCAACCACACCTTATCTGAGCGGGGATGTTCCTGCGCTGACTCTTCAGGGCCGGAAGGTTTGGTGGCCGGTTGATTATCTCGTGCAGTTTGGCCGACTGTCTTGTGGTATGTCTGCGTTGCAGGTTTACAAAGATCTTGAGTTGCTGGCCAGTAAGTTAGAGTTAGTGGCGCAGGATATCGAGCATTATTGCAAGGCCAATCCGGAGTTTTGTGAAGTGGGCGGTGTAATGGTTAATACTTATCAGGCAAGTGCGCAAGAGATCATGAAGAGTCTTTAAACAAATAACTTTGCCATACCCCTATTTGTTTATTATTATTCCGCCCGACACATGGTCTTTATGATCTTTGTTTAAAACCCCACAGATAATAGGTTTTAATTTCATGGCAAAAATTAACGATTATTACCAGAAGAAACAGCTGATGGAAAAGCTGGCTGCAGAGCTGGAGAAGCTGGAAAAAGATCAGGCTTTGAAATCCGAGCTGGAGTTTGAAAACAAGGTTCGTGATTTGATGAAGCAGTTCGACAAGTCTCCGAAAGACGTGCTGCAGATTCTGGCTGCGATTGATCCCACCATTGCTGGCGGCAAGGTTGAAGCGCCTGCTGGCACCCGTGCCAAGCGCCCCCTGAAAACCTACAAGAACCCGCACACCGGTGAAGTGGTTAAAACCCGTGGCGGCAACCACAAGACTCTGAACGAGTGGCGTGACAAGTACGGTAAGGAAGCGGTTCAGAGCTGGCAGGAAGCCTGATTTCAGAGTGAGTGTGAACGGCATCATGGAAGGTGTAAGTTAACCTTCGGGTAATGAGTGGATGTGATGCTGTTCACTCTTTGATTGGCTTTGTCTGAGTATAGTGAGGATTGAGGTTCGCCAGAAACAGTTTGTTACACAGAATAAAGCGAACCCCGTGCCAGCACCGGAAAAACATAATAAACGGGCGGCATAGCGAGCTGGGCGTTGAAATCGGCTCACTAAAACAATTCAGAGACACGAACTATGACAAAGTTAGCGTATGGATGCGCTGCCCTTGCCACGCTCCTGCTGGGTATTTCGCCCGTTGCTCAGGCGGAGCTTGAACCTATTTCTGATAACAGAATGGGGGAGGTTACCGGGCAGGCCTTTATGAACATCGAAAATATTCCCGGCAATGGGGTGGATTACACCCGAATGACGCTGGGTATTGATGTTGAAACCCGCGTTAATATTGACGACATTCAGGTCGGCCAGATTGATGGCGGCACTGACTTTTCCGCACAGCACCTCGCACTAGGCCATATCGCCCGCAACGACGGCGAAACCTTCAATGGCGTTACCTATAACAAAGGCGAAGCTATTCCTTTTGAAGCCCGTAAGCCCTATATCGAACTGGCCGAAGATTCTGCCGGGCTGAAGGGGTTCCGGATGGGGTTTGCGGAGGCTCGTGGGTCGGTTTCTTCTCATACTGCGAGTTTTAGTGGCAATATTACCGGGCTGAAGATTCGTGACGATGAATTTGACAACAGTGTATATGACGCGACTCTTTATGCAGGAGCCGGGCTGGCTGAGACGAGTAACCGGGCAACGCATGTGGGTTTAAAACTGCCGGGTGTCGATACTACTTGTAACGAAGGTGCTGGCTGCGCGCCCCTCACAAACCTGCGTTCAGTGACCGTCGGTGAAGACAGTGGTATTGAGGGTGTGAGTGGCTTTACCGATGGGTTCTTTATCGGTTTCCAGCGTGACGGCATGGATTGGCAGAGTCTGGATGGTGCCAATACCATCAATGCTGGAAAAGGCGTGTTCATCAACTTACCGGTTAATATGACGGTAGATATGAGCCAGCTGACTGGTGATGGCGTAGACCGCTTTCGCACACACCAGGTGGATTTGGGCAACAATCTTTTCTGACAACTCACATAAGTGGCAAGGATGCCAACATTACTTCTCCTGAATGGATTCAAATTCTTCTTCTACGCCAATGATCATCCTCCTGCCCACGTGCATGTGCTTAAAGGCGAGCGATGGGCTAAGATTGAAGTGGTTTCTTTGGCCGTCAAATACAGCACGCTGAAGAATCAGGAATTGAAAGAGTGTCTTTCGATTGTAGAGAGCCATCAGTCTGAGTTTCTGGAGAAATGGAATGCCTGGTTTCAAAGGTAAATCCGTTCACATCGATGATCGCCACCTGCACGTCGAGCTTGAGGACGGGCGGGTAATTTCTACGCCTGTGCATTGGTATCCGGAGTTAGAAAAGGCGTCTATCTCAGAAATTCGCCAGTACCGGTTTATTTGCGACGGCACGGGCATTGAGTGGCAAGCGCTGGATTACCATTTGAGTATTGAGGCGATGTTGTCTGGCAATGCCCGGCAAACTGCTGCGTGATTTTGCTACACTCCTGCCTCATCTGATTCATTGATTCGCAGGAGTCTCCCCCTTGATCCGCTCTTTCTACTGGCACGACTACGAAACCTTCGGCGTAGACCCGGTGCACGACCGCCCCTCCCAGTTTGCCGGTGTGCGCACGGATGCGGATCTGAACATCATCGAAGACCCGCTGGTGATTTACTGCAAACCCGCGGATGACTACCTGCCTTCTCCCCAGGCCTGCCTGATTACCGGCATCACCCCGCAAAAGGCGCTGCAAGACGGCTATCCGGAAGCGGAGTTCATTGCCCAGATCAACGAGGCGTTCAGCCAGCCCGGCACCTGTGCGGTTGGCTACAACAGCCTGCGTTTTGATGACGAAGTGACCCGCCACACCCTGTACCGCAACCTGCGCGATCCATACGGACGGGAATGGCAGAACGGCAATTCCCGCTGGGACATTATCGATATGGTGCGGCTGACTTACGCCCTGCGCCCGGATGGCATCAACTGGCCAAAGAAAGAAGACGGCAGCCCCAGCTTCCGGTTGGAAGAGCTTACCGTGGCCAACGGCATTGCCCACGATGCGGCCCACGATGCGATGTCTGATGTGTTGGCGACGATTGCCGTGGCCAAGCTGATCAAGGAAAAACAGCCCAAGCTGTTCGACTTTGTGCTGAAGCATAAAGACAAGCATTCCGCCCGCCAGATGCTGGATACCGCAACGCTGAAGCCGGTGTTCCACATTTCTGCCAAGTACCCGGCCACACGCGGTTGCTGCGCGCTGGTGGCGCCGGTGGCGGATCACCCCACCAACAAAAACCAGGTAATTGTCTACGACTTGCGGGAAGACCCGGGCGAGCTGATCAACGCCAGCCCGGAGCAGATCCGTGAGCGGGTGTTTACTTCACAGGCGGAGCTGGGGGAGGGCGTTAGCCGGTTCCCGCTCAAAGGGGTGCAGGTTAATAAATGCCCGGTGCTGGCGCCGGCCAATATGCTGTCCACCTTATCCAAGGAACGGCTGGCGGAGCTGGAGCTGGACGGCGACGTACTGCGCACCAACCTGGCCAAACTTCGCAACGCCCCGGACCTTCCCGCCCGCATTGCCCAGGCCTTCGACCACCAGTTCGACGGCAGCGACCTGACCGACCCGGACGAGCAGCTCTACGCCGGTGGCTTTATCAGCAATACCGATCGGGAGAAGCTGAACTGGCTGATCTCCGAACCGGTGGAGACATTGGGTGAACAGGAAGTCCGCTTTGAAGACGAACGGCTTCCGGAAATGCTGTTCCGCTACCGGGCCCGCAACTACCCGGCCACCCTGGATGGCGCGGAAATGGAACGCTGGGAGCAGTTCCGAAGCCAACGGCTGATGAGCCCCAAAAAGGGCTGGCGCTCGCTGGAGGCCTATGGGTTGGAGTTGCAGAAACTGGCGGCCGATCCGGAGCTTTCGGACCGGAACAGGCAGATTCTGGAAGACCTGCATCTTTATGGCGAATCGATCATCCCTTATATGTAAGGACTTTCTTGGCCACGGAATCCACGGAAGGACACGGAAAAAGCAAAGACTAAAGATTTTTTTGCCACTAAAACCACGAAAGGACACGAAAGGATTAAAGCATTTTAGGCCACGGACGCTCACGGACAAAGAAAAAAGCGCTTTTGGGGTTTTCGTCCGTGTGGGTCCGTGAGTGTCCGTGGCTAAAAAGTCAGTTTTCCTGTTCTCTATTTTTTCGCGTTCTTTCGTGGATTTAGTGGCAAATCATTATTTTTTCCGTGTCCTTCCGTGGATTCCGTGGCAAAAAATGGTCTTTAGCATTTCTTTCCGTAGCCCTCGGTCGAATAGCCATTCCCCCGGCCATCCCGTACAATATGGCGCTTCTATTTAATACATCCATTCTGTTCAGTCTGGAGCAAAGCATGTCTGATATTAAAAAGGTGGTGCTGGCCTATTCCGGTGGCCTGGATACTTCCGTTATTGTTCGGTGGTTGCAAGACACCTACGGCTGCGAGGTGGTGACTTTCACCGCCGACATCGGCCAGGGCGAGGAAGTTGAGCCGGCGCGTGCCAAGGCGGAAGCGCTGGGCGTTAAGGAAATCTACATCGAGGATTTGCGCGAAGAGTTTGTGCGCGACTACGTGTTCCCGATGTTCCGCGCCAACACCATCTACGAGGGCGAGTACCTGCTGGGTACCTCCATTGCCCGCCCGCTGATTGCCAAGCGTCTGATCGATATTGCCAATGAAACCGGCGCCGATGCGATTTCCCACGGTGCGACCGGTAAGGGTAACGACCAGGTGCGTTTCGAACTGGGCGCCTATGCGCTGAAGCCAGGTGTGAAGGTGATTGCTCCCTGGCGTGAGTGGGATCTGAACTCCCGCGAGAAGCTGTTGAAGTACTGCGAAGAGCGCAACATTCCGGTGGAAATGAAGAAGGGCAAGAGCCCGTACTCCATGGACGCCAACCTGCTGCACATTTCCTACGAAGGCATGAACCTGGAAGATCCCTGGGCGGAAGCCGAGGAAGACATGTGGCGCTGGAGTGTGTCTCCGGAGGCCGCTCCCGAGAAGCCGACTTACGTTGAGCTGACCTACAGGAAGGGCGACATTGTTGCCGTTGATGGTCAGGAAATGAAGCCGCACGTGGTTCTGGAAACCCTGAACAAGCTGGCCGGCGAGAACGGTATCGGTCGCCTGGACATCGTTGAGAACCGCTACGTGGGCATGAAGTCCCGCGGCTGCTATGAAACACCGGGCGGCACCATCATGCTGCGCGCCCACCGCGCCATCGAGTCCATCACCCTGGACCGTGAAGTGGCGCATCTGAAAGATAGCCTGATGCCCCGCTACGCCGAGGTGATCTACAACGGCTACTGGTGGTCCCCGGAGCGTGAAGCCTTGCAGGCGCTGATCGACCAGACTCAGGAATACGTGAACGGTACCGTTCGCCTGAAGCTGTACAAGGGTAACGTAGACGTTGTTGGCCGGAAGTCTGAAGACTCCCTGTTCGACGAGAAGATTGCGACCTTTGAAGAAGACCAGGGTGCGTACGATCAGAAGGATGCGGAAGGCTTTATCAAGCTGAATGCGCTGCGGCTGCGGATTGCGGCTGGTAAGGGGCGTAAGCTCTAAGTAATAAAAAAGCCAGCTCATATGAGCTGGCTTAAAATTATTCGGAAAGAACGAAAGTGCCTGAAAAATTCGTTAATCCTGTGGGAGAGTACCCATACGGCGGCGGAGGTACTGCACGGCTCCTCCGCCATGGGGGGATACTGCTTCATTCCACGATGCTAGATTAAGGCCTTCCGTTCTCTCTGTCTGTTTGTGATCTGTGTCGCAGTGTTACCCAACACACCGTAAAGC
>NZ_AXBV01000012.1:0-933 GCF_000475255.1 Marinobacter sp. ES-1 | reverse complement strand
GCCGGGCTCGTTCAAGGATTCGGGCAGTAGCTGGTCCGTGTATGTGGGGCTGGGTGTGGAGTATGTAGGCTATTCCTACATCGACGACAATGCCGGGGCTTATAGTTTTGACGAAGGGCCGCTGATTGGTCAGCTTGGTCTGGGCGCTACCTGGCAGTGGGATCACCTGCTGGCCGCGGTCACATTGCGTGCCTCGACCAGCGAAGACGAGCGCCATAAAGACAACTTCAGCTTTGGAACACTGTCAGTTTCTTGGGCAATATAGAAAGGTCGGTTTTGACCGTTGCTTACGGGATGTGGTGGCGCTTGTTCCCGCTGTTAAACAAAAGCGAACACTCGAATCAGGGCTTTCTTCCGGAGATTCTAGGCTCATCACATCCATTTGATCCAGTATGATTGGCGGAGCAAATTGCAGACGCTGAACGATTACATGACAGAGATGGCCTTGCTCAGCTAAGCTGTTGTTTTAAAAAATATATGCTCAGAGAGTTTGATGGTTCAAAGTCAGTAATAACGACGCAGTCAAAATGCTGCAATCTTAGAGCGCGGTGCCTAATTGCTGTTAGGGGCAGCTCACGAGTTCCAGCCGTGTGAGGAGATTTATGGCTAAGCAAAAGGATTTATCCCACATTTCATACGGTTTGGAAACACCGGAGGATCTGATGGGCAAATTGCTGCACGACGCCGAGAAAATCCATGGGGTTCCTCATCGTTACGACTTATTCAATTTCTTTGTGACTGCTGCCGTCCTTTGTGAATGGGTCCGGAAATACTATCAGGAGCACGAAATATCGAAGCAGTTAAACGAGGCCATCGGGCATTCTGATTATGATGCACTGCCATTGGATGCTTCTAGCTGGATCAAAGACCAGTCTTGTGTTCCAAACAGTGGGCAAGATGCACGGAGGCATATACTAATTCGAAATAAAGTAA
>NZ_AXBV01000011.1:0-695 GCF_000475255.1 Marinobacter sp. ES-1 | reverse complement strand
ACATATATGTAGACCTCTTGTTGCGCAAGCCTCCCAAGCTCTCGGTGGTGTAAAAAGTTAACTGGGTAAAACTGCGCACATATATCCGGCCTTTATGATGAGTCACTCCGGTGACTCTGGCCTCAATGAAAACCGCGCCCTTGCCGCTTATCGTCCCTACGGAGTTGGTGCTCCGTGTGCTCGCCAGCATTCACAAGGGCCGGTTTAACCCTGTTAACTCATTACTCACCGCATTTGCGTGGGGTGCCTTTGCTCCTTGAGTGCTGCTTTACGCCGCCCGGTACTCCGTTTGGTGGTAGAGCATTGCCCATAGAATTCTTGCCAACTTGTTGGCCACGGCAATCACCGCTTTGTGTTTGCCTCTGCGCTCAATAACCCCTGCCGCCCAGCGTGATAGCCGGTCGGTGGCTTTATCCGTGTATCGGATGACCGACCAGGCACCCTGAACCAACAATCGGCGCAGATAGTTATTCCCTCGACGGGTGATGCTTCCGAGCTTTTGCTTGCCGCCACTGGAGTGTTCGTTCGGAACCAATCCCAGATTGGCGGCAAAGTGTCGTCCGCTCTTAAAGGCCTTACCGTCACCGGCATAGGCCACCACCGCGGTTGCCGTTTTCTCCGCAACCCCTTTCACGCCCATCAGGCGCCGTGCCGGCTCCAGCTGTTTGGCTGTTTGCTTCAGTTTCGCCTCATGC
>NZ_AXBV01000010.1:0-2272 GCF_000475255.1 Marinobacter sp. ES-1 | reverse complement strand
TGTGATGGGCGGACGCTTACGCGAAATCCAGGAATGCAGCTCGCTCGGATGCAGGATATTGGTGGTATTCGTGCGGTCGCTAAGGATATGAGAAAGGTAAGACAAATTGAGGCTGCATACAAAAGGGGAACGAGAGTCTTTTCAATAGTAAAAGGCGGAAAGGATTACACGAATTATCCTAAGGATTCAGGATATCGAAGTGTCCATATGATATTTAAATGCAGAAACGGGTTTTCGATCGAGCTTCAGATAAGAACGGTCATTCAACACGCTTGGGCTACTGCTGTTGAAACTATGGGCACGTTCTTAAACCACTCCTTAAAGGCTAGTGAGGGGCCTGAGGAATGGCTAAAGTTTTTCACGCTGGCTAGTTCTGCATTTGCGATTCTTGAGAGCACTCCTAGGGTGCCAGAGCACGATAGATACAGCGCTTTCGAAGTTTTCGATATGTTGCTAAAGAAGGAAAAAGAGCTGGATGTTTTAAATAAGCTATCGGGCTTCAGAGTCGTTGCCAAGCATATCGAGAACGATCATAAAAGGGGGCACTATCACTTAATTACGCTAAACCTTGATACGCGCCGTGCGTTCGTCAAATCCTATACCAAAAGAAATGTTGATCAAGCCAATGTCGACTATTCGAAAGCGGAAGACGCTGTTAGCAAGGGTGCTAATCTGCAAGTAGTGCTTGTCACATCGCAGTCTATTAACGCATTGAAAAAAGCATATCCGAGCTACTTCCTTGATGCGCAACTTTTTGCGAAACAGATTGCAGTAGTTAGAAAGAAAATTCAGCAAATGAAATAATTTATGGAATTCTATAACCAGTGCAGGCACGGCGACGCCCATTACATTGCGCCTTCGGCTCCATTCCATGGGCGCGCATGCTGCAAACGTTAGGGGTGTTGACAGCTACGAATTGACTAATTTAGTATTCGTTTCGCTGCTGAATCGTTGAATAAAAAAATGGATGTTTTTGAAGTATGGATATGGATAGTCTTCGTTGTATTTGTATTGCAAGTTCGTGCTTTATTATATCGCCTGTCGCCATCGCTGATCTTCCTCTCACTGTTGAAGACCTTATTACTGATAAGGGAAAAATCAAGCTCGATACCTCTCTGTCTTACTCCAATAGTGATCGGCAAAAATTGCTGACGGATGAGCCTATTGTTATTCAAACTGGCGAAACTTCGTTTATCACACTGCCAACAAAGTTCGGGGAGTTCAAAGGTAACACTGATGTGCTTGTTGCCACGTTGGGCGTGAGATATGGGGTGACACGTGATGCGGAAGTATACACGCGGGCCAGTTATTTATATCGAAGTGCACGTTCCAGCGATTTGTCAGGGATAAACAATGATAGCGAAAATCGTTTTGTAGACTCCTGGGCTGGTGTGAATTACCAATTCTCGCAAGACGACAATACACCCGCATTACTCGGCTTTATCGAAGGCGCGCTTTATGAGAAGCATCAGCAAAGTAGTTCTTCGGGGAAATCCTGGGCGCTAGGTATGACGATCTATCGGGCGATTGATCCCGTCGTGCTTTCTGTAACATCAACCTTACAATGGAATCAGAAGCGCAATGATGGTGGTGTTAGCTTTCAGACAGGCAGTTATTTCTTACTGATGCCCTCGGTGGCGTTTGCGGTCAATGATCGAGTCACACTTACTACAGGATTTCAATGGATGAACCGTCAAGCAGACCGCTATGACGATAAACAACAAGGATTTCGCCGAACGAGCACGGATGTAACGCTCGGTTTGGGCTACGGAGTCTCGAAGGGAAATACACTTAATTTTTCCTTCAAGGCAAACGCCTCGGGGCAAAATGGGGCAGACCTGAGACTTAATTGGCTATATGCCTTTTAAATCAGCCCCTTTGTTAAATTTACATGGAGTAAAAAATGAAAAAAGCAGTTATCGCAACCCTTTTGAGTGGTGCTATCTCTGTACCTGCATTCGCAGCT
Organism: Marinobacter sp. ES-1; assembly: GCF_000475255.1. Classification (NCBI taxonomy): domain Bacteria; kingdom Pseudomonadati; phylum Pseudomonadota; class Gammaproteobacteria; order Pseudomonadales; family Marinobacteraceae; genus Marinobacter; species Marinobacter sp. ES-1. The sequence continues at coordinate 306 of NZ_AXBV01000010.1, read as the reverse complement.
AGTAGTAATGATTTGGCAGATGCTAATCTGATCTTCAATATGGACAATGGCCAATCTATGGAACTGGCTGTGTTGACGCCTGAGGAGATGAAGAATACCGAAGGTGCGCTTGCCCCATGGATTATCGGTGGTGGAATAGGATCGCTGACCGGCGGTGGTGGGTATGTTTATGGATGGTATAGAGGGAATTACTCTTGGAATACCTCGCGCTTTCTAGGTAACGTCGGTACTGGGGCGTTAGCGGGTGCGTCATTTGGTACTGCTGGAGCACTGGCTGGTGGAGGCTTACTAATTCGAAATAAAGTA
>NZ_AXBV01000009.1:0-371 GCF_000475255.1 Marinobacter sp. ES-1 | reverse complement strand
ACGACATCCTGATCCTGTGCGGCTCACGAGCGGGCGCGGAGAATGCGTTACGGGTTGCCCGGCGCTATCTGGAAAATGAGTTGAAGCTGACGGTCAATACCACCAAAACCCACATCGCCCATAGTGATGAAGGGGTTAAGTTCCTGGGCGTGGTGATACATAGCAAGTACACCCGCATACAGAGAAAGAAGGTGGTCAGGCTTAAGCAGAAGCTGAAATCACTGACGAAGCGAAACCGGGGCATCGGACTCGCGGCCATTATACGTGAGCTGAATCCGGTGTTGCGGGGCTTTGTCAGCTACTTCCGGGTGGCGAACTGCGCGCGGGTGTTAAAGCAGGTGATGAGTTGGCTAAGGCGGCGCCTGCGCTGC
>NZ_AXBV01000008.1:0-479 GCF_000475255.1 Marinobacter sp. ES-1 | reverse complement strand
TACACCGCCCAGTACGTCCGCCTGACCCGGCTGCTACGAGAGCTGACCATCGCCAAGGGCGATGGCCAATACTCAAAGCTCCTGACCAGCCTGGCCAAGGTCGACGTGCTGATCCTGGATGACTGGGGGCTGATGAAGCTGAGCGCGGAGAACCGGCGGGACTTGCTGGAGGTGCTGGAAGACCGACATGGCCGGCGCTCCACCATCGCCACTAGCCAATTACCCATCGAGGAATGGCACGGCGTCATCGGTGACGCCACTCTGGCAGATGCCATCCTGGACCGGCTCGTACACAACGCCTACAAGATCAATCTGCGGGGCGAATCCATGCGAAAACAGCAGGCAAAGTTGACGGGCACTGAGACTTCGGAGTAAGAAGAGAAACCCCGCGTCGCTACGCTCCGATGGGTGGCAGCCTTGCTCCGGTCCGGGTGGCAGGCTTCACGTGGAATGGGTGGCAACCTTCAGCGGTTTACGCA
>NZ_AXBV01000007.1:0-576 GCF_000475255.1 Marinobacter sp. ES-1 | reverse complement strand
TGGAAAGTCGGCAAGATTTGCCCGGGTTCTGCGTGATGAGCTGCGCTTTCTGCCAGGTATTGGAACTGTCGATTCAAAGCAGGCGGTAAGCCTGAGTTTGCGGCAATTCATGGTTACGCCTGAAGATATTACCGTTAAAGGTCCGCAGTTCGACGACATTCCCTATGCCGGCCACCTGTCGCTCAGCGGCACACTCTGGAGCTGGAACGCCGATACGATTACCGGGTTTGGTGCTCACATTGGCGTTATTGGGCCCGAAAGCGGTGCCGAGTCGGTTCAGAAATGGGTGCACAAAGCCACTGGAAGCGACAAGCCGCAAGGGTGGGGGAGTCAGCTTGGAACCGATGTGGTGGGTGGCATTCAGGCTGCGCATGGCCGAAAACTCCTGCAACTCGGGCAGGGCGGCAACATTGAACAGCGTGTGTCGGTGGTTGGATCCGGACTACTGTCGAGTTTTCGGACCTCCGCTAAAACCGGGTTGGTCTGGCAGCTTGGCAGACACCTTCCTATAAACTTTGTGCCGGACTACGCTGGTACATCCTCAACCATCGCTTTGCCGGGCTCGTTCAAGGATTC
>NZ_AXBV01000006.1:0-1349 GCF_000475255.1 Marinobacter sp. ES-1 | reverse complement strand
TGACACCACAGTCACTTGTTACACATTGACTGAATACTTGAGATCACGCACCTCATCTCCAGTCATGCCGCGAAAGCCCCAACAGTGTGGCGGTTGCTCCTTGATCGTGACTTCAACATCTACGGGTGATATGCCAATCACGGACTCAATCTTTTTGAAGAGCTCCTTGATCAGGGTCTTTTGGGTCTCGGGAGTTCGCCCCTGCATCATATTGATCTCGATGACCGTATAGGCGGATGTTCTGCCACCAGGGTAATAAAAATCCTCGGCTTCCATAGGGATAAAACGATGAGCCCGTTTGTCTTCTGGCATCCCCAGTACGGACTGCATACATCCATGAATGACCTCAGAGAGCTGAGCCTTGATCGGGTTAAGGTGTTCTTTAATTCCATAGATGACTATCACGATGCCTCCTGCAATGTGTAACGCGAAGATAAGCGGCGGCCCGACAGGGACGTCCGGTGGAGGCCAACGGCCGGAACGAACTTAATCGACTTGTTAAAACCTGCCATCAGGAACCACCGGCTTAGCCAGCCGCACCGCAACGTTACTGTGTTGCGATCCACCAGTTTGGGTCTCATGCTGTGAGCCGAAAAGATTGACCCACTGACCCTGAACCAACAGCAACTCGCCGTTGCCAGCACTGTTCCCATTACTCGTAGTGTGATTGCCCGCATAGTTGAATTGAAATTGGTCGGGCGAGCCTGCAACTGGCTTGAGTTCGTAACCTATGGCCAACTCGCTTGAAGAAGCAAAGCCATTATCCTTGCTCGACACACTAACCTTTAAGAGACTGGACTCCCTGAGAAAACTTGGCAGCAGGTCGGAGGGTGCGCCATCGGTTTTGGTGGCCAGGCACTCACAGTACCGAACCTCCAATACCAGCGGTTTATTAGCGAGATAGTCCTCAGGAGCCGAGTTTTCGGAAAGGGCAATACTGGGGATCAAAGATAGAAAAAGCAGAGTAATTTGCGATGCGATCCGTTGCATGTGACCTCCTGTGTTTTCGTTTTAACAGCTTATTAGCGTGAATTCTCATTAAACCGCAACGAAACCACCCCGTCAAAAACCACTTCACACACCGAATACTCATTTTTTTCAGAGTCTTATTGGCCTGCTTCGGGCCATTGTCGGGCCTTTAGATTTGTGAAAAGCGTGCACGCGGTTTATCCGTGCGCGGTTTTGCACGTTAAAACCAAAGCATTAAAAAATTACCGTTTTAAATCAGACTTCTACAGAGGCGCCTTGTGAAAAACGTGCACAGCCACGCACGTTAAACCGCAGAAAATTTGGCGTTTTTGCGGCCTTTTTATTATAACTGTACATCCATGGCTCTTCACTTATCCGTG
>NZ_AXBV01000005.1:0-5872 GCF_000475255.1 Marinobacter sp. ES-1 | reverse complement strand
GGATGTGCCGCAAGGAGCGTTTTCTGGAAACCCCCTCTCGCACTGCCGCTTGCACCCAGGACAGAACCAACAGAATCAGAACAAAACCAGCGAGTACCGGATGACCAGCCTACTTACCAACCCGGAATTCTGGCAATACCTAAGCATCCCAGTGATCGCAGCCCTCATCGGCTGGAGCACCAACTGGCTCGCCATCAAAATGACCTTCTACCCCCTGGAGTTCATCGGCAAACCACCCCTGCTCGGCTGGCAAGGCATCATCCCCTCCAAGGCCCGGAAAATGGCCGCCATCAACGTAGATGCCACCATCTCCAAAATCGGCACCGTACAGGAAATCTTCGAACAGATTGACCCCAAGGTACTGGCCGCCCACATCATCTACACCGTCGACCCCAGGGTGGAAGAATATGTCGACGAACTCATGCTCAAAGAGTACCCCACCTTCTGGGAAAACCTGCCCGCCTCCGCCCGCAAAATGGTCTACGACCGGGTACGCAAATCCACCCCGCAACTGGTCGACAACCTGGTAGAAGACGTATCCGACAACATCGAAGACCTGCTCGACATCAAAGGCATGGTCATCGAACGGCTCGCCAGCGACAAACAGCTGCTCAACCGCATTTTCCTGGAGTGTGGCGACGTAGAATTCCGCTTTATCATCAACTCCGGCATGTACTTCGGCTTTCTGTTCGGCCTGATACAAATGGCAGTCTGGTACCTCTATCCCGCTATCTGGGTGCTGCCACTGTTCGGCCTGCTGGTGGGCTGGGCCACCAACTGGATCGCCCTGAACGTCATCTTCCGGCCCCTGAGGGAACACAAGGTGGGCCCCCTGAAAATCCAGGGCCTGTTCCTGAAGCGCCAGCCGGAAGTGGCTGAATCCTTCTGCCATATTGTGACCCACGAAATCCTCACCGTTGGCAACATCATCAACGCCATCATGGAAGGTCCGAAAGGCGACCGTGCCCGCAACATGGTGAAGAAACACATCAAGCCGCTGGTGGACGAAACTGCCGGTATGGGCAAGGCCCTCACCCAGATGGCGTTCGGCCCGACCGGCTTTGCCACCCTGAAGAACCAGGTCGGCGAAAAGGCTATCGAAATCTCCCAGACCTCCTTCAACAACCCGGTGTTCGAGAAGGACCGGGCCCGGGCGGTGGAGTCGATCATGGTAGAGCGCATGATTGCGCTGTCGTCAGAAGAGTTTCAGGACCTGCTGCGGCCCTGTTTCCAGGAGGACGAGATCAAGCTCATCCTGGTAGGTGCCTTCCTTGGCTTTGCCGCCGGCGTGTGCCAGCTGGTGTTCGTATTCGGCGAAGCGCTTATCTGAGCAGCTCCGAAAAACTGACATCTTCACGGCCGGACGAGAGCTCCAGCAACCGCTCCGGCATCGACTGCACCGGCAAGCGCTCCACAACCCGGTCTTCATCCCGGCGCACCGCCTGCAGCACGTTACCCACGGTGATCAGGTCCAGCGCCCGCCCGGGCACCAACTGGTCACCGTTTCGCCCGGCCAGGCTCAACAGGCCGGCGCGAATCAGCTTGTCGCTGATATTTCGGGTAATTTCCCCCGGCACATGCATCTGGTATTCCAGTGATTCCTGTTGCGGCGCCGGCTCACCCCGGCTGAACGGCCGGGCCACCATCCACATCAAGGCCAGTGCCACCCGCTCTTGCAGCTCCGGTGCCAGCTGCACTTCACGGCGCTTGGCCACCGAGCCCGGGTTCTGCATGTAATACGACAAACTGGCACCGAGCAGCAGGATCATCCAGTTCAGGTAAATCCAGATCAGCAGGATAATCCCCACCGCAAAGCCGGAGTAGATGGCCGCATACTTGGCAGAACCCGCCACAAAGGACGCGAAGATCATACCCGCCGCCTGCCAGGACACACCGGCAATCAGGCCTGCCAGGAAGGCGTAGCGAAATTTCACCCGGGTGTTGGGGATGAAAATATAAACAAAGGTGAATGCGGCAACCACCAGGAAGAACGGGGTAAAGCGGCTGATTGCCACAAACAGCGAACCGAACGGCTCAACCGCCATCAGGGTCTGCATCATGTCGGACGAAAACACCGTGGCGGTAGCGCCAATAGCCGACACCATCAGCAAGGGGCCCACCATAATCACGCTCAGGTAGTTGCTGAAGCGCTGGGCCATGGAGCGCATTTCCGGCACCCGCCAGATCATGTTGAAGGAGCGCTCCACCTTCTGCACCAGCGAGATCACCGTGTACACCAGCAAGCCGAGGCCCACGGAACCCAAAACCCCCACCTTGATGTTATCCACAAAGCCAAGGATCCGTTCCGCCATCTCGATCCCCTGAGGGCCCATGGGCTGGAAGAACTGGTAAAGGAAGGGCTCCATCTTCTGGTGCACCCCCAGCGCCTTGAGCACGGAAAAGCTCAGGGCCAGCAAAGGCACAATACTCAGCAGCGTGGTGTACACCAGGCTCATGGCGTGCAGGGTGAGCTGGCCACTGAGTACATCCCGGATCAGCGCGTACAGCGAACGCCCGGTTTTGTACAGCCAGGTCCAGGGCCACTTCTGGGGCGGATTGGGGTTGGCAAGAATCCAGTCTTCGGCGGCCTGTAGCCGGTCTTTCAATTGAATGGAAGCCACGCAAGTTCCTGTTTGTCAGTCTTTTCTACAGCTTATCAGCCAAGGGGCAGTAAACAAGCCAAATCACCCATCAATCAAGCAACGGGATGCAACCCCATGGCGTGCAAAAACAATATAACCATATCAAGTTTTGTTACTTCCACTTATAACCGGATTAGCGTAAAACGGCGCTCCCAAAGAACTGATTCATTTATAACCACAGGGTTTGATCAATGCGCTTGTCCCGGATTCTTGCCACCACCGCCCTTATTGCCGCAGCACCGTCTGCCGCACTGGCCACCAACGGCTACTTCAGCCATGGCTACGGCACCAAGAACGCCGGTATGGCAGGCGCAGGAACCGCACTGTCCCAGGACAGCATCGCAGCCACCAACCCGGCTGGTATGGCGTTTGTGGGCAGCCGCGTGGACGGCGGGCTGGAGGTGTTTTCTCCGCGTAGGCGTTATGGCGTAGAAGGTGGCGCTCCGAATATTCCCGGCAAAACCTTCTACCTGGCCCCCGGAACCGTGCAAAGCGAAAACGACGCGTTCCTGATTCCTCATTTCGGTTATAACCGGGCCCTGGGCAACGGCCACAGCCTTGGCCTGTCGGTCTTTGCCAACGGTGGTATGAACACAGAGTACAGCGGCGAGAATGGCGGCACCTTTGGTGCAGGCAAAACCGGCGTCAACCTGGAGCAGCTGTTCATCGCCCCCACTTGGTCCTGGGAATTCTCTGACGGCCAGGCATTGGGCATCTCCCCCCTGATTGCCTACCAGCGCTTTGAGGCGAAAGGCCTACAGGCATTTGGCAACCTGGAATTATCCTCAAACCCGAATGCCCTGACCAACAACGGCACCGACGAAGCCTGGGGCTACGGCCTGCAGATCGGCTGGCAAGGTAAATTGACGGATACCCTCCGGGCCGGCCTGAGCTGGCGCACCATCCTGCAAATGGAAGAGTTCAACAAATACGAAGGCCTGTTTGCCGAACAGGGCGGCTTCGACATTCCCCAGATGTTCAACGCCGGCATCGCCTGGTCCGGACTTGAAAACCACTGGCTGCTGCTGGATGTTCAGCACATCCGCTACAGCGAGATTAACAGCATCGGTAATCCGATGATGCCTGCACTGATGAGCGCATGGGGCGGCGATGCCAGCTCCCAACTGGGCGGGGATAACGGCCCCGGCTTCGGCTGGGACGACATGACCATCGTCAAACTAGGCTGGCAATGGCAGCAAAGCAACGAACAAACCTGGCGTGCCGGCGTCAGTTACGGCGAGCAGCCCATCGCGGACGAAGAAGTGCTGTTCAACATCCTGGCGCCGGGCGTCCAGGAATGGCACTTCACCGGCGGCTTTACCCACCGGTTCAGCGAAGCCCTGGAAGTCTCGGGCATGGCCTTCTATTCACCGCGCAAAACCGTCCGTGGCGAAAACCCCATGGGCCCCGGCCAGCACATCGAGCTGAGCATGAGCCAGGTGGGTGCGTCCTTCAGCGTCGGCTATCAGTTCTGAACCGACGCCAGGTTCCTTGCAGTAATCCCCACAATCCGCTGACGGGCCTCACGGCTGGCCCAGGCGGAGTGGGGCGTCACAATCAGGTTGGGAATATCATCCGCCAGCAGCGGGTTACCATTGCGGGGCGGCTCTTCGGTCAGCACGTCAAAGCCGGCACCGGCAATCTCGCCGCTTCTTAACGCGTCCGCCAGCGCCTCCTCGTTTACCAGGCCGCCACGGCTGGTATTGATCAGCAAGGCGGTTGGCTTCATCAGGCGCAATTCCCGCTCACCAATCATATTCCGGGTTTCATCCGTCAGCAGGCAGTGCAGCGACAACACATCCGCCTGCGCCAGCAGCTCATCCAGCGCAATGCGCGGATAACCATCCACCTCCCCCGGTGCCTGCCCCGGCCGGCAGCCCAGCACAACGTTCATGCCAAAGGCCTTCGCCCGCTCGGCCACACCCTGCCCCAGGTCGCCATAACCAACAATTCCCAGAGTCTTGCCTTCCAGCTCCATAATCGGGTGATCCATCAGGCAGAACAGATCGCTCTTGCCCCAGGTGCCATTACGGGCGTCCCGGTTGTAATCCAGCAGCCGCGTGGCCAGCGCCAGAATCAGCGCCATGGTGTGCTGGGCCACCGTGGAACGGCCGTAGTTGGTCACATTCATCACCTGAATGCCATGTTCCCTTGCTGCCGGCAAGTCAATGTTGTTCAGCCCCGTAGCCACCACCGCAATGGTTTTAAGCTCCGGACAGGCCTCGAAATGCTCCCGGCCCAGCACCACCTTGTTCACCAGCACCGTATCAAAACCCCGAATCCGCTCCAGCACCTGCTCCGGCGACGTCCGCTCAAAACAGGTCAAACCGCCGGTCACCTGCTCAATCGGCGCCAGGTCCACATCGCTGCCCAGGGTAGTGCTATCCAGAAAGACTGCTTTCATACTTTCCTCCCGACTCAAGAACGGCACAGATTAAGGTAGACTGGGTAAAACGAGCAAATTCAGGGAGAACAATCATGGAACACGAATTCTGGCACGAACGCTGGGAAAAGAGCCAAATCGGCTTCCACGAAGGCACCGTCAACCAATACCTCCACGACCACTGGCCCGAACTGGCCGGCGAAGGCACCGATGCCGTCTTCGTGCCCCTGTGCGGCAAAGCCCACGACATGTGGTGGCTCCACGACCGCGGCCACCCCGTCATCGGCGTGGAACTCAGCGACATCGCCTGCAAAGACTTCTTCGAAGAAGCCCGCGAAAAAGCCATGGTCCACCCCGGCGAACCCTTCACCACCTTCAAACACGACGACCTGCAACTCTGGTGCGGCGACTTCTTCCAACTCGTCCCGGAAGACCTAAAACACATCCGCCTGGTCTACGACCGCGCCGCCCTCATCGCCCTGCCACGAGAAATGCGCAAAGGCTACGTAGACCACCTGACCGCCATCATCCCCGACGGCACCAGAATCCTGCTGATCACCCTCGACTACGACAGCAACGAAATGAAAGGCCCTCCCTTCAACGTCAGCGACGAAGAAGTCTTCAAACTCTACGGCGAAGACTACGAAATCAACCACGTACTAAAACGTGACATGGCCCACGACAACCCCTTCGCCAAAAGAAGAGGCCTGAGAAACGGCGCCGCAGAAAGCGTTTTCACCCTCACAAAGAAATAGGTTTTCACTAGTCCCCATCAAACAGGGGAGCTCCCTGAAGGCGGCCCCACCGGGGCCCCGATCGACGTATGCCGGGGCAGGATTTTTCAGGG
>NZ_AXBV01000004.1:0-4449 GCF_000475255.1 Marinobacter sp. ES-1 | reverse complement strand
CACGATGGGCCGGAATATGCACACGAAGGGTGATTGGTCTCAAAACAGTCTGCTAAGAGGCTCTAACAAGGGTTATGGATCTGTACTGCGAACGCGACCAGCGAACAGTGGCCTCTGGAATTGCCCAAAAAGGGCGCAAAGGGGCTCGAAAAAGGCGAATTGGAGGATTTACGAGCTATACGCCATCTTCAGCATGGCTCAGTCAGTCGTCAGGAGCGGGTACATCCCCTATGGCCTGCAAGCACAAACGCTAAATTCCCCCTCGCTCATTCAAGAAATGATATTAGCTAGCTCCCACATTCTGTGGGGAATTACTATGAAAAATTGGATGCCAAAAATTTAAAAAATGGTAGTACATTCCCCACAAATTTTGGGGATTGATATTTGACAAAGAAATAAGTTGGGATAGCATTTTGGTGGCGGCTCCCTTTATGTGGGGAAAAGGTCAGAGTTCCCCACATAGATAGTTATGTGGGGAGGAACTGGAAGGGTATTTTGGAGAGAAAGCGATGCTTGGCAGCCAAGATGAGCTTGAGCAGTTGGTAAAGAGCGGCCCTGAGATGGCAAACAAAAGGTTCTACATCGCTGCGGACGATCTTAATCAAGACTCAAGACTGTTCATACAGAGCATTCACGAGCAGATCCAGAGAGAGCTGCGAATTATTGCTCTGCAAGGACAAAAGATAGCGGATGCGTATTGGGATGGCATCAAGGCCATTAGAGAAAGTGATGGTGCAGACGAGGCAAAAACGTACCTGGGAACCAGGGCGCGGTTGCACAAGGGTTCGGTAGCCTTTGACTGGTTTCGCCAGCGTCCGAACCCCAACCCGGATAAAGGGGGCAAGAAGTCGACGACCAAGGTATTCTCCCGCTATCTCAAGAAAGGCAATCAGATGAGATACTCACGGCATCACTTCGCCCGAGATCCTGATTGGCTCAAAGAGCTGGTTGAAGAGGCCGAAAATGGCTACGAGCTGCTGAGGAAGAGATCTGCAGCACTTACGCAGATGAAATTCCGGCTGCGGGAGTACGAAAGGCTGCTGAACCAAACCTACGGTGAGCCGGAAGTAGAGAGTGCAGCGGAGGCAGAAGATGAAGCGGACGGTGAATAATATGGGCAATTCTGTATCAGCGACAGAGCTGGCGAAACTCGGCAAATTCGAGATGCTGGTAATCCCAAATCGTGAGCACGGGGCATGGTTCCGTTTCCGCAAGCCAACGGACTCTATCGACTCTGTAGCGACAGAACGAGGCGAAGCGGCGGGAATTCTGATTCTAGCGGTGCTTATCGCATTCTGGTCACTCTATCGGTAGGTTTGCTACACCGGTCAAAAAATAGGCAGCAATTTCAGTAGGTTTGTTGCACCGGTTATAAATCACACAGTTTGCACCGGTAGGTTTGCTGCAAAGAGCCGGCCTGGCCGTGTTTTCTGGCTGTACCCACGGCTCGAACGCCCCAGGAACCGGTGCAACAAACCTACCGATTGCACCGGAAACCAGTGCAGCAAACCTACCGATCCGCCCTCCTGACACCATTCTTCACCATAAAGTCTGCGAGCGATTTTCCTGGCTCCGAAGGCCCGGCAGAGCCTTCAACCTTCGCCATACCTTCTGATATGAAACGGCGAATGAGCTGTTCGGGTGCAATACCCAGATCAGAGGCGTAACGCTCAAGCCGATCGGGCATTGAGTCTGTATCTCGGTAACGAACGTAAAACTCTCTCAAAGCTCATGCCTCCTGGTTACGGTTATGGGAATCCTTTTGGGCGACACCACAGTAATTATCACCACGATCTCACCGCTGTAAAACTGTACTGACAGCACGCTAGCTCAACTTTGTTACGTCAGAACAAACCATTGATTTTTATATAAAAATAAAGTTTTCAGGCTTGCATTTTAGTTCGTGCATGGGATTATTTAAAAAAAGGGAGGTAATCATGCGCAAACTGAAAACTATCAGCTGCGTAATACTGGCCACTACTTTGGCCGGTTGCGCAGCCACCCCACGCACATACGATCAGGACCAATCACGGGCGCTCAATTTGGCGCGCGCTGGAGGTATTTATGACCAGGATTTACGGGACTCACCGGATGGCACGACTTCTTACAGGCGCAGCTTGGTTGGTAGAGCTCTGGATATCACCAGGTTAGCGACATCATTGGATGCACCATTAAGACACCTCTCCGGCGTACAGACCCTGGCTTTTAATGCTACCGACATCATGAGTACACCGGACAAGCCATCTGCTCGGCCAAGCTTGATTGGTTGGATGCCGAAGTCCGTCGCGTCCGATGAAAACCAGGCTTATGAAAAATATGTTGAAGCAGTCGACACTGCAATTGAAGCTGTTGCTGGTGATATGAGTCTGGCTGCCAGCAAGCTGAATGACGTCAAAGTTCCTGAAATTGATGGCAGGCCATTAATGCTCTGGTCAATTGAAAGCGAACACTACGGCTGTGGAGCCGGAGAATGCATTATTGCCTACAACATCCGGCAGCCCTATGAGTGGAAAACACCTGCGTTTGTCCACGGTGGAGAGCTGGAGAGTTACAACATCCCCGCCAATCATCCTGAAAAATATTCACGATTTATCTTCCGTCAGTCTGGCGATACTGCTGATTTCCCGATGGACGAATTTTATCGAGCCATCAGCGAGGAACTCCCACCCTGGATGGTTATATATTTTCCACCCAACGTAGTATTTCAGGGCGGTGAATCAATTTCTTACCCAATCATTTACGAAAATGGCTCTCAGCTCCTGTTTAAGGAGCCCAACCTATGAGCCTTTGGCACACTGAACTGGAAATCGCCCTTTGGGCACTAGAGGACCTGCCGCTGGAAAGTACTGGTTTGACCACAGTCATTAGCAATCTTCTTTCACAGGCCTTTGTATATCATCAGTGTCGAATTGGGTTCGTAGAAGACCGCTATAGTCGAATGGTGACTCTTCTCCACTCCTGGATAGAGCTTCCGGATGGCTGGTGCATCGATCTTACTCTCCGGAAGTGGCTTGATGACGATGATGATATCCCCCATGGCGTATTCCGATTCTTTGACCATCCAAGAGTGAAGTACCAAGGGTCACCTCTTCGGGTTGCTTCTCTGCATGAAGAACAACTTGAAGCTCTCACAGATTGTAGTCATTACAAGGTCCGTATTCCGCTGGTACGGTACGGTGCGGACAACAGCTGTATAACCTGAATCATACAGACGATAGCTTCTGAAAAGGGACAATCAAATGAACATAAGAATACCGAGATGGGAATGGAATCTTGGCGGCACTATCGCTCTCGGAGGTCTTCTGGAGTGGTGGTTTAAGGATTTTATGTCCTTTCCCCACCTTTTAGTAGTGCTGTTTTGGCTGGTAATACTTCGCATCATTCTATTTGGCATTGGCCAGCTCTGGGATGTGCTAACCGGTAAACATATTGATCAAACGGGTAAGGAACTTGATGAGTTTGTCGACGACTTTCAAAAAAAGATCAAACACCAAATTGAAGAAACCGGTCGCGATTTCCTCAAAGGCAATACCATTGATGATTACAGAAAAGCTCACCCCGAGAGCTTCGAGGGAAAAGAATTTAAAGCGTGCCATAACTGCGGTGACCGATCGATATGGGTTAAACAAATGGGCATAACCCGCTATGGCATCCACAACCAACACATCTGCAGAACCTGCGGCACCGCCTTATGGCGCTCAAACTTATGATGAACTTGGTTCCGTTAAGGTACACATCAACGGAACCAGGTAACCAGCTCCGCAGATAACCAAAAGAACCATCTAAAACAGACCGGCCTCACGGAACCATCTATAGCAGACTGAGAAAGAAAAATGTTCATCCGAGCTTACCTGAGAGCATCAACCCGGGAACAGAATGCCGATCGGGCAAAGGAGTCTTTGATTCAATTTGCCGAACAGCACGGCCACCGGATCGCAGCTTTCTATACTGAGAATGTTTCCGGAGCAACTCTGCACCGGCCTGAGCTGATGAGGCTGATTGCTGAGTCCGGTGAAGGCGATATTGTTCTGGTGGAACAAATTGACCGTCTTGCCCGTCTCAAACAGAAAGACTGGGATACTCTGAAACAAAAGTTGAACGCCAAACGGCTTTCAATTGTTTCACCGGAACTACCCACAAGCTGGCTGGCTCTGGATCGGAAGGATGAAACCGGCTTCACCGATTCTATCTTGCAAGCCGTGAACTCCATGATGCTCGATATGCTTGCCGCCGTGGCCCGCAAAGATTACGAGGATCGCCGCCGCCGTCAGTCCCAGGGAATTGGTAAAGCCAGGGCCGAAGGCAAATACCGAGGGCGGCAACCAGACATCAAACGCCGTCAGCACGTAGCCAGTCTGTTGCGCACTGGCCACAGCTACAGCGAGATTCAGGACATACTGGGATGCTCCAGGCACCTGATTGCCTCTGTGTAAGCGTCCGCCCATCACA
>NZ_AXBV01000003.1:0-784 GCF_000475255.1 Marinobacter sp. ES-1 | reverse complement strand
TGCATATTCCGGCCCATCGTGACCGCCCATTCCGTTTGAACGTGACCGCCTGTTCCGGTTGATCGTGACCGCTCATTCCGTTTTATCGTGACCGATTTCGGGCGTTTTTCCGGAATCGCTGGTCACAATGCCGGAATCACCGGTCACGTTCCTCCGGAATCACTGCCAACACGCTGGAATTCTTCAACTTTATCCGGCATACCCGTTTCTTTTTCATTACGAGGAAGGGCGGATGCCGGCAGCGAGGATTTCCATGCGACAGATCATCGAGGTCTTGCGCCTCAAGTACGAAGCGGGCCTGAGCCATGAGCGCATTGCCCGTGCCTGCGGGCTCTCCAAGGGCGTGGTCGGCAAGTATGTCAGCCTGGCCACTGCGCAGGGCATCACCTGGCCGTTGCCGGAAGGCACGGATGAAGTACGGTTAGAGGCTCAGCTGTTCCCGGCCAAGACACCCCCATCTCGATTTGCTGAACCCGACTACTTCCAGGTTCATCAGGAACTCAAGACCAAGGGCGTGACCCTGCAACTGCTGTGGGCCGAGTACGTGGAACGCCATGGCGACAAGGCCCGCCGGTACAGCCAATTCTGCCACCATTACCGGCTCTGGCGAGGCCGGCAGCGGCGCAGCATGCGCCAGGTCCATCGGGCCGGTGAGAAGATCTTTATCGACTACTGTGGTCCCACCGTGCCGGTGGTGGACCGCAGCACTGGCGAGATGCGCAAGGCTCAGGTCTTTGTGGCCGTGCTAGGCGCGTCCAGTTATACCTTCGCCGAGGCCACCTGG
>NZ_AXBV01000002.1:0-1180 GCF_000475255.1 Marinobacter sp. ES-1 | reverse complement strand
GGCCGGAGACTACCATCCTCAACCGGTCCGCCGGGTCAGCATTCCTAAGCCACAAGGCGGCGAACGAGTGCTGGGTATTCCGACGGTGCAGGATCGCCTGATCCAGCAAGCGCTTCACCAAGTGCTAAGCCCGATGCTGGAACCGACCTTCTCGGATCACAGCTACGGGTTCCGCCCCGGACGAAGCGCCCATCAGGCGGTCAAGGCGATGCAGCGGCACATCAACGACGGCCATCGCTGGGTGGTCGATCTGGATCTGGCTCAGTTCTTTGATCGGGTCAACCACGATGTGCTGATGGGCCTGCTGGCCCGTCGCATCACCGACCGACGGATACTCATCCTGATCCGACGCTACCTGCAAGCCGGCACGCTCGAAGGTGGGCTGGTCAGCCCGAGACGGGAAGGCACGCCGCAAGGCGGCCCTCTCTCACCCTTGCTCTCCAACGTGCTCCTGACCGAACTGGATCGGGAGCTGGAGCGCCGGAGTCACCGGTTTTGTCGCTATGCGGACGACTGCAATATCTACGTTCGCAGCAGAAGAGCCGGCGAACGGGTAATGGCCAGCGTCACCCATTTCCTGGAAAGAGAACTGCGCCTGAAAGTGAACACAGACAAGAGCGCTGTGGATCGCCCTTGGCGCCGAAGCTTCCTGGGATACAGCGTGACCTGGCACAAGCAGGCACGGTTGAGGGTTGCACCGAAGAGCCTGAAGGCCTTCATGGCCAAGCTGCGTCCGCTGCTTAAGCGATCTCGCGGGCAGTCGCTGACGACGACTATCCAGAAGCTGAACCCAGTCCTACGAGGTTGGGCGAATTACTATCGCTTGACCGCCTCGAAGCGTTCGGTCGAAGCCCTGGATGGCTGGATAAGACGGCGGCTTCGCCTGATCCTATGGCGGCAATGGAAGCGAACCCATACACGAGCTCGTAACCTGATGCGGCTCGGTCTGACTAAGCAAAGGGCTTGGGTGAGTGCAGTGAATGGCCGTGGGCCCTGGTGGAACAGCGGCGCCTCTCACATGAATGCGGCGCTGCCCAAGAAGGTGTTCAACGGTCTGTCTCTGGTAAGCTTGCTGGATACGATGAATCGGTTTCCGAGCCAACCATGAACCGCCGTGGTACGGAACCGTATGCCCGGTGGTGTGAGAGGACGGGGGAGGCAACTCCCCCTCCTACTCGAT
>NZ_AXBV01000001.1:0-102739 GCF_000475255.1 Marinobacter sp. ES-1 | reverse complement strand
ACCTTGGTCTGGAATACGCACCCTGGCCTCCCACCTCAGTGAAAACACCGGTATCCGGTGGCTTGATGGAACCGGACTGACTGTCGTCGCTACGACAATTCCCGCTACTTCCTCGGGGCACTTACAAAGGGCTTGGAAGAGACCTTTTGGAGCCCCGTTGTGATATGGACATGCCCCGTAAAATAACAGGGCCTCGAAAAGGCTCTTTAAGAGGCTGTTTTGATCACGTCCAGCATTGACTTTCACATGTGAAAGTCAATGCGCATTACCGCTTCACAAAATGATGCCGTGATGGTGGCGGGTAACAGCGATTGCTTACATTTCGCCAGATTTTGCTCGTAAACCGATGAGGCTCCCATGAAAATCGCCTTAATGACAGAAGTTAACCTTTAATTTCATCTAGTTATAATTTTTTTCTCTTTGCGCCCAAAATGGCCAATTTCACGGTTCTGGTCCTGACTCCTGATTACTAATAATCACTCCTGCCGTTAATCAACGAACCAGGAGTAGATAATGAAACACATGTTTTCTAGCGAGACCAACGAGCGCTTGCTCACATACGAAGAAGTGTGCGCCGTCACTCAGCTATCGCAAGCCACGCTACGTCGATACGTCCGATCAGGTCGCTTCCCCGCCCCCATCAAGCCAAACCCGCAAGGTCGAGCCGTCAGGTTTCGGATCCAGGATGTTAGAAACTGGCTGGATCGGTTGTGACGGAGGGGCAAATGAAATTTCAATTGAGAGACTCTGGCCTGTACTGCTTCAGCTCTGATGAATGGCAAAGAGTTGGTGGATGGATTGAGGTTATTGCCAGAACCCGACTCTCCAACAAGAAGCACGGTCACGGTGCGCTGCTGCAGTGGAAAAATATGGACAACGTCCTGCTCCGCGAGGTGGTGTATGCGCGCAACCTGAACGGCGATAACGCCCGACAGATACGGGAGCTGCTCGTGGACAGCGGCTATCCGCTGGAGCCTGGCAATATCAGTTGGGCACGACTACAACGCTACCTGCTTGAGGAAATGGCAAAGGCGCCGCCGGCCACAACCGTCGACCGTACAGGTTGGCACGGCCCCATCTTCGCGACGAGTAGCTGGACGGCAGGTCAGGCGGATGAGCAGCACTACTTCGTCGGGCAGCTATCAACCTCCCCTCTACTTCAGGAAAACGGTTCTCTCCAGGATTGGCAAGCTCAAGTGGGGAAGCTGTGTGAGGGCAACCCGCTGGCGATGTTCAGCATTGGGGTAGCCCTTGCGGCACCACTGCTGAAGCATGCGGAGATTGAAAATGGGGCTTTTCACTTCGGCGGCAATAGCTCCAGCGGTAAAACGACACTACTGCAGGCGGCCGCGAGCGTGTGTGGTGCACCAACGTTTGTGCGGAACTGGGTATCGACTGCCAATGGCTTGGCAGCCGTGGCTGCTGAGCACAATGACATGTTGCTGGCATTGGATGAAATTGGCCTGGCGCGCCCGGAAGATGTCGATGTAGCGACGTATCATATAATGACCGGTGCCAGTAAGTTGCGTGCGAATATATCAGGGGACCTTACTGCACAAACGCACTGGCGAACTCTGGCTTTAAGTACCGGTGAGGTATGGCTATCGGAAGTATTTCAGGAAATAGGCAAGTCGGTTAAAGCCGGCCAAGAAACCCGACTTGTCGAGATTCCGATTTTTGGGAGGTTTGGAGCCTTTGACAAGTTGCATGGATTCAACAGTGCCCAAGAGTTCGTGGACACGTTGAAAAGCCGTACCGGGCACTACCACGGCACACTGTTCCGGCACTGGCTCGAGCGTCTTACAGAAGATGTGAATGACCTACCCAGCTACATCCAGAATGAGGTTGCCCGGTTGACGGAGCAATGGAAGACCCCTCATATGGCTTCGCAAGTCGTCCGAGTGATCAGGCGGTTCGCACTGATCACCGCTGCACTATGCCTGGCATGTCGGAACTATCTCCTCCCCTGGACGGAAGCGGAGTCGGTTCGAGCAGTACACCAAGTCGTTGGAGCCTGGCTTCGGAGCCGGGGTCACATCTTCAATTCGGAGGAGTACCGCCTGTTGGCCCGCCTTCGCGATGCTATTTACAAATGGAATCACCGTCTCGTTGACATAGAGCGGGGGGATTACGGAAGAGCAATTGGTCTGCGACGCAAAGTGGCCGGTGAGACGCAGTGGCTGATACCCAAAAATACTCTTATCAAGGAGCTTGGCCTTCGAAGTCGATACACCCGGGAAATTGAGCCGCTGATCCAGAGAGATTTCCTGGAAACCAATGAACAGAGCCGTGGCACCATGAAAATCAAGCTACGGGATCGATCGGAGCGTTTTTTCGCCCTGTGGCCTGATCGCATCAAGGCGTATTGGGAAGCGCTACCGGATGGAGATGGACTTTCCCAGTTTCCCACTTATCCCAGTGTTGATTCGGAGGTAACGGAGAATGAGTAACAAGACCTTCAGTCCGCCTTCGGAGGAGGTGCGCGCCAAGCTGCTGGCTCGTTCTGGACAGTGTGAGCGGCTGGTTCGGGAGTCGGACCGTCGAGCGATTACAGCCGTCAGCCGGACGCAGTGGTGGACCTTGGAACGAAAGCGAGTGGCTCCGGCACGACTCAAGCTGGGATGCAACTCAGTGGCCTGGCGCCTGTCGGATCTGTTGGCCTGGATTGAGCAACAAGGGGCCTGATCTGGCCCCTTTACCCTCCAGAGCTGACTTCACCTCTCACGATGGGCGCCAGCCACTCGCAGAGCGCCTCGTGAGCCGCTCTTCGCTCTTCAAAGTACGCATGCTTGTTATAAACCCGGTCCGTCCGGTTGCCGGGCAGTTGATTCAGGCAGCGCTGAGCCAGATTGTCATCAAAACCAAGCTTGCCCAGCTTCGTCCTGGCCGTGCCACGCAGATCGTGGACGCGGCGCTTGTCGAACGAAAAGAACTTTTTCTCAAAGAGTTTCTTGAGCGCATGGTTCAGCGTGTTTTCACACACAAACGGCGTCCGTGCTTTTTTACTGATCCTGCGAGCTGGAAATACCCACTCACTACCGCAGGAACGTACCTTCAGCTCATTCAGCCATTCCACGGCGGGCTCCGCCAACGGGATATCGATGGCCCTTCTCTTTTTGGTCCTTTCCTCGGGCAGGTACCAGATACGGTTCTCCAGATCGAATTCCGACCAAGGCGCTGCCAGCAGCTCCATTTTTCTCGTACAGGTCGCAATCAACAAAGCACAGGCCAGGTAGTTTTCACGGCTGAACTGCGCCGGAATCACCCGGAGTTTGGTGAAGAACTCGGTGACTTCGTCTTCATTCATTGGGTAGTTGGCGGCCTTCTCCTCCCCGCCGGCGTCCCTGGGACGGAATGGCGAGGCTGGATTGAACCTGGTGACGTCCAGTTTGATGCCATGATCAAACAGGTTCCTCAGCAGGCGCATCAAATCATTTGATAGGGTTGGGCGGGGCTTATTGTCGTCATAGCCAGTGGCCACGTCCCGCAGGATTTCACTGATATCCACTGGTCGGATCTTTTCAAGTTCCACCTTTCCGATGCGCCAGGCGACCTCACGCTCGTACAGGCTCTTCTCTTTATGGTGGGACGCGATTTCTCGTTTGCGAAGCTCGTAGTAGTCCGCGTACAGGTCATTGAGCGTTTTGAAGGGGTTTTGGTTGACCTTCTGCCGCTCCTGAACCGGGTCAGCACCCTCACGCTTGATCGCCAACCTCAGCTTCGCCGCCTCATCACGGGCGTCGGCCAATGACCAGTCGTCCACCTTGCCGATGGTGTATTCGCGCCGGAGCTTGGTAGCTGGGGTGGTATAGCGCAGCATCCAGTAGGCATCGCCGCGCTTCGGGGTCATGAGGTAGAGACCATTGCCATCGGCATGCCGCACGGATGGCTTCTCTTTGATCAGTTTCTTGACGGTCTTGTCGTGTAGCTTGCCCACTTTCCTGCCTTAAAAAAATTGGGGAGTACAATCTCGCCGATACAATATAGCGAGAAAATACTCCCCAATCTACTACCCATCACTACCCAAACTTGGCAGAACTTACACGAACATTATGAGCGTCAAAATTACATAACTATTTGATTTATAATGCCATCAAGAACAACGTCGAACCCCCAAGAACATCACTCAATATTCTGCACCTGTTCCCGCATCTGCTCGATCAGCACCTTGAGATCCACCGCAATACGGGTAACCGCCGCATCAATACTTTTGCTGCTAAGGGTGTTGGCTTCGCGGTTCAGCTCCTGCATCAGAAAATCCAGGCGCCGGCCGATGGCATCGTCGTTCTTCAGGGTGTCGGTGACCTCACTGATGTGGGCTTCCAGCCGGTCAAGCTCCTCAGCCACATCACTTTTCTGGGCCAGCATGACCATTTCCTGAGCAATACGTTCCGGGTCCAGCTCCACTTTCGCCTTCTCGAACCGATCTTTCAGGTTCAGCTCCTGGGCGGCCAGCAGTTGGGGCATTTTCTCGCGCACGTCCGCCACCAGCTTACCCATGGTTGCCAGACGATCCTCAAACAGCGGTCTCAGGCGTTCGCCTTCCCGTTCGCGCACGCTCGTCAACTCGGTCACCGTTTCGGCGAACAGATCTGCCGCTGCCTCTTTCGCCGCGCTGTAGTCCTTTTCCGGCAGAGACATCACCCCCGGCCAGCGCAGAATATCAAGCGCGTTGATGTGAGCCGGGTTATCCAGCATACGATTGATATGGTTGGCCGCCTCGTTCACAGCCCGGGCCATCTCATCGCTGATCTCAAAGCCCTGGACATCACTCTCGGACGACTGCAGGCGCATGGATATATCCACCTTACCGCGCTTCAAGCCCTGCTTGCGCAATTCCTCCCGAAACCGGTTCTCAAGCTCACGGAAAGCCTCCGGCAGCCGGAACGAAGGCTCCAGATAGCGGTGATTCACGGTACGGATCTCACAGGTGAGAGTACCCCAGTCACCCTGGGTGTCCTTGCGGGCAAAAGCAGTCATGCTGCGGATCATAGTGGCTCCAGTGTTCGTCAAAGGAACGTCGAGTTTAACAGGCAAACGCCCGGAGCGGCGAACCCGACCAAAGGGGCACGCGGCCTCCCCCGCCTGCCCCTTGCTACGTGCTATACTCGTTGCCCTTTCAAAACGCCCGACCGGCAACAGCCGGACATTCATATTCAGAAACAGGACACACTATGCGACCAAGCGGCAGAACGCCTGAGCAACCCAGAGACGTCCGCATCACCCGGAACTACACGCGCCACGCCGAAGGCTCGGTGCTGGTGGAATTCGGCGACACCAAGGTTATCTGTACTGCCTCTGTCGAAAACAAGGTTCCACCGTTCCTGCGCGGCGAAGGCAAAGGCTGGATCACCGCCGAATACGGCATGCTGCCCCGCTCCACCGGCAGCCGCATGGGCCGCGAAGCCGCCCGTGGCAAACAAGGTGGCCGCACCGTAGAAATCCAGCGCCTGATCGGCCGCAGCCTGCGCGCAGCGGTAGACCTCGAAGCCCTGGGCGAACACACCATCACCATCGACTGCGACGTCATCCAGGCCGACGGCGGCACCCGCACCGCAGCCATCACCGGCGGCTGCGTTGCCCTGGTAGACGCCCTGAACCACCTGGTCACCAACAAACGCCTGAAGCGATCCCCGCTCAAGCAAATGGTCGCGGCCATTTCAGTGGGTGTATACAAAGGCATGCCGGTAGCCGACCTGGACTACCCGGAAGACTCCGAAGCCGAAACCGACATGAACGTAATCATGACCGATCAGGGCGGCTTCATCGAAATTCAGGGAACTGCCGAAGGCGCACCGTTCGAACAAACAGAACTGGACGCCATGCTGGCGCTGGCAAGGAAAGCGATTAATCAGTTGTTTGAACTGCAGAAAGAAGCCCTGAAAGGCTAACTCAGGAGTCTGGGGTGGCGTTGTGGCAAGCCTTCCCCAGAATTTCGAAGGCCATGGATGGCCTGAGATAAGCGCACAGGGATGTGCTCGTAGCGGTTCTGGGGAAGGCTTGCCACAACGGCGCCCTCCCCCGGATTAAGGAACGGCTTAAAAACCGATTTCGATATCGTAATCCATGATCACCGGCGCGTGGTCAGAGAACCGCGTACCGTCATCAATCCAGCCATCGCGAATGGTCTTGCGAATCCCCGGCGTCAGCAAATGGTAATCCACCCGGATACCGGCCTTCTTGCGGGAACCCTCGGTCTGCTCCGGCCACCAGGTAAACTGGTTGCTCTGCTTGTTGATCTCACGGAATGCATCAATACAGCCCATCTCATCGAACAAACGATCCAGCCACGCACGCTCATGGGGCAGGAAGCCGGAAAAATCCGTCTTGTGGTAGAGCGGGCTGGCATCCGTTACATGGTGAGCCGTCTGCAGGTTGGCACAGAAGATAAACTGACGACGCTTGCGCAGGGTTTTCTGCATGTGCACGCCAAAGGCTTCCATGAACTCGTCTTTGTGATCGAGAACAGTCAGGTCGTCTTCACCAGTCAGCTCTTCTTCGCGGCCCAGGGCACAGGGCGCCAGAACGCAGGCTACAGATACCTTGTCGAAATCCGCCTGGATAAAGCGACCCTCGCGGTCCGCCTGCTCGTTGGCAAAGCCGTACATAATGGCTTTCGGGAAGTGGCGGGTATAAATGCCGACACCGCCGTGCTCGTTCAGCTCGCCATCGATGAAGTAGGCCTCATACCCTTCCGGAATCAGGTTTTTGTCTTCAACTTCGTAGGCACGCATCCGGTGGTCCTGAACACAGACAACATCAGCGTCCTGCTCTGCCAGCCAGTCAAAAAAGCCCTTCTCAACAGCCTGCTCCAAGCCATTGACGCTGATTGATACTACGCGCATACGTGTTCCCTGATTCGGTTTGTGTAGTATGATACCGGTTTTACGCTTTAATTAAAGATCCTATCCCGCCAGAAGCCTTGCCATGCATGACTATCAGCAAAAATTTATCGAATTTGCCATCCAGCGGAACGTTCTGCGTTTTGGAGAGTTCACCCTCAAATCCGGGCGCACCAGTCCGTACTTTTTCAATGCCGGACTGTTCAATACCGGCGACGACCTGCTACAACTAAGCAAAGCCTATGCCGCCGCGATAGAACGCAGTGGACTGGATTATGACATCATTTTCGGGCCTGCCTATAAGGGCATTCCGTTGGCTACGGTTACCGCCATGGCCCTTGCAACAGACGGTAACAGCAAACCTTTTGCCTTTAACCGTAAAGAGAAGAAAGATCACGGTGAAGGCGGTAATATCGTAGGCGCTCCCTTGCAGGGTAAAGTGCTGATTGTGGATGATGTGATCACCGCAGGCACCGCCATCCGGGAGTCCATAGATATTATCCGGGCCGCCGGGGCCGAGCCGGCCGGCGTATTGATTGCCCTGGACCGCCAGGAAAAAGGCAATGGCGAACTCTCGGCCATCCAGGAAGTCGAAAAAGAATTCGGCATTCCGGTCGTCAGCATCATCCGCCTTGAACAGGTACTGGACTACCTGAAGTCCAACCCGGAATTCGCCGGCCATGCGGAGAGCGTAGCCAGCTACCGGGACCGTTACGGAGTCTGATAAATGCAACACCGTGTGATCGCATCGCCGGTTCTCGCCGGTCTTGTCGCCCTGGGGCTCCTGGCCTCTGCCGGCGCGCAGGCGACCATGTATCGTTACACGGACGAAAACGGACAACTGGTGATTGGCAATACCATTCCCCAGGAAGCCACCAAGCGCGGCTATGAAATCCTGAGCGACAACGGCCGGGTTGTGAAAACCATACCCCGGGCGCTGACAGCCGAGGAAATCGCCGCGCGGGAAGCTGCCAGGCAAGCCGAAGAAGAGCGCCAGAGGCAGCTCGAGGCCCAGCAAGAGCTGGACCGGCAATTGCGAAAGCGCTTCAGCCATCCGGATCAGGCCATCCGGGCCCTGCGCCGGAAAATCCAGGAAATGAACAGCCTGATCCAGCTCAAACGCGGCAATATCAACGTGATTTCCGGGCAGCTGGATAACGAACAAAGCCGCGCCGCCGATATGGAGCGGGCGGGGAGTGAAATCCCCGAAGCCACGCTGGAGAAAATCCGCCGGCTGGAAGCCCAGATTCGTGAGGTGGAGCGGGAAATCTCAGCCCAGCAGCAAGACATCGAGTCCGTGCGCAAGGCCTACGAGGAAGACGTTCTCAGGCTGGAAGAAATTACCGGGGAAAAACGAACCATTCCCCTGAACCCGGAAAGCGAAAATGCCGATCCGGAAACAACAGAGGGCGCTCAATGAGCGCCCTCTGCTTTTACACTACCGGCCTTAATCAGGCTGAGGCAGTTTCTTTCTTGGCCGCAGGCTTACGCGCCGCAGTTTTGCGGGCAGCCGGCTTCTTGGCGGTGACTGACTTCTTGGCGTCCTGGGCCGCCTCGGCCACATCTTCAGCAGCTTCAGATACGGCATCAGCACTTTCAGCCGCTTCTTTCTCCAGCTTGGCAACCAGCTCAGCTGCGAAGTTACCGAAACGGCCGTTCAGGGAGCGCAGTTGCTCGAACAGGGTTTCGGAGTAGCCGTTATAACGCTTGCGCAGGCTCTTCACGCTGTACTCGCGGGCTTCCGCTTCCAGCTTCTCGGCGTAGTCGAACGGCTTGGAGGCCAGCTTCTTCTGCTGCTCTTCCGCGGCGTTGATGCCCTTCTCTACGATGTCCTGCAGTTGTTCCTGGTAAGATTTGAGTTTACCCATGATGACTCTCCTGACGTTTCAGACGTTCGTGATTTTCCAACTTCGGCCGGCACTTCAGCGATCAGCACAGCCGGCTTCTGGTAACTTTCACAGTCAGGTTACGGGCAAAAATTAGAATGTTCATACTAGAACTGCTCAGGTAATCACCAACGGAAGATTACCCAACTCGGAACCAGCAAGTCTGAATCGGTATCCTGCACCCAGCCACCGCCATCGGCAGGCACCAGATAGTATTCCGGACCGGTTTCCGGCACCACCTTGATCTCCATAAGCTGGCCGTTGACCCGGTACTCGTAGAAGACTTCGTTCTCGCCAGGGCGGATGACAATCTCCGGGCCACCTTCGGGCGGCTGGTAATCGGAAATCACCAGCGGCTCCTGTGGCGTGACCACCGGGACGGCATCCAGGGCCCCCTCATCCTGGGCCACAGCCGGCACACAGAAGCAGCCCAGCAACAGGGCGGAACAGGCGATTCGTTTCATTTTCGTGGTACCCTTTGGTTCATCTTTCTGGCTAGAGTTGCACAAGCCAACCCACGCTTCAATCAGAATCCGGACCCGTTTTGACATGACTGAGAAAAAGACCCCACCCGTGGTTCTGGTAGACGGATCTTCCTACCTGTTCCGTGCCTACCACGCCCTGCCCCCGCTCACCACCAGCAAGAACCATCCCACCGGCGCCATCAAAGGCGTGGTGAGCATGCTGCGGCGGCTGGAGCAGGACTTCCCGGAATCAAAAGTCGTGGTGGTGTTCGATGCCAAGGGCAAAACCTTCCGGCACGACATGTACGAAGAGTACAAAGCCAACCGGCCGCCCATGCCGGAAGACCTGGCCATGCAGATAGAGCCGATCCACAACATCGTGCGGGCCATGGGCCTCCCGCTGCTGATTGTGCCCGGGGTAGAAGCCGACGACGTGATCGGCACCCTGGCCCACGAAGCCACCAGCAAAGGCACTGATGTGGTGGTGTCGACCGGCGACAAGGACATGGCCCAGCTGGTGAGCGACCACGTTACCTTAATCAACACCATGACCGAAACGGCCATGGACAGGGACGGTGTAGTGGAGAAGTTCGGCGTAACGCCAGAGCAGATCATCGACTACCTGGCCCTGGTGGGCGACAAGGTGGACAACATCCCGGGCGTGAACAAATGCGGCCCGAAAACCGCCGTAAAGTGGCTGCAGGCGTATAACGACCTGGACAACCTGATCGAACACGCCGGCGAAATCAAAGGCAAGATCGGTGAATACCTGCGCGAGGCTATCGACACCCTGCCCCTGAGCCGGGAACTGGCCACCATCCGCCTGGATGTGGAACTGGAATTCGGGCTGGAAGACCTCACCGAGCGGGAGCAGGATGACGACAGCCTGCTCGAACTGTTCAAGGAATACGAATTCCGCAGCTGGATTGCCGAGCTGGAAAACGCAGGATCTGCCAGCGACAAGAAAGCCGCCGCCTCTGAGCCGGAGCCGACCAAGGCCATTGAGAAACAGTACTCAGTGATCACCGAACAGGCCGAGC
Source organism: Marinobacter sp. ES-1 (assembly GCF_000475255.1). Taxonomy (NCBI): domain Bacteria; kingdom Pseudomonadati; phylum Pseudomonadota; class Gammaproteobacteria; order Pseudomonadales; family Marinobacteraceae; genus Marinobacter; species Marinobacter sp. ES-1. The sequence goes on along the minus strand of NZ_AXBV01000001.1, from coordinate 92,507 downwards.
TCGACAAGTGGCTGGAGCGCCTGAAAGCCGCCGACCAGTTCGCCTTCGACACAGAAACCACCAGCCTGCGCTACATGGACGCTGAAATTGTCGGCGTATCCTTTGCCATCGAGCCGGGCGAAGCGGCCTATGTGCCCCTGGGCCACGACTACATGGGCGCACCGGACCAGCTGGACCGCGACGATGTACTGGCCCAGTTCAAACCGCTGCTGGAAGACCCGAAACAGAAGAAGATTGGCCAGAACCTGAAATACGACAAGAACGTGCTGGCCAACCACGACATCCACCTGGAAGGCATCAGCGATGACACCATGGTGGAGTCTTACGTGCTCAATTCCGTGGCCACCCGCCACGATATGGACAGCCTGGCCCGGGAGTACCTGGGTGAGCAAACCATCACTTACGAATCCATCGCCGGCAAGGGCGCCAAGCAGCTTACCTTCAACCAGATTGACCTGGAAAAGGCCGGGCCCTACGCCGCCGAAGACGCCGACATCACCCTGCGCCTGCACCAGGCCCTGAGCCCGAAACTGAAAGAAACCGGCAAACTGGAATCCGTCTACCGCGACATCGACCTGCCCCTGGTACCGGTACTGTCGCGCATGGAACAACGTGGCACCCTGATCAGCGCCAGCACTCTGCGCCAGCACAGCCAGGAGCTGGCCGAACGCATGGCGGAGCTGGAGAAGGAAGCCCACGAGGTAGCCGGCGAAAGCTTCAACCTGGGCTCCACCAAGCAACTGCAGGCGATTCTGTACGACAAGTTCGGCCTGCGGGTGATCAAGAAAACCCCGAAGGGCGCGCCCTCCACGGCCGAACCGGTGCTGCAGGAACTGGCCCACGAGCACGAACTGCCCCGGCTGATTGTGGAACACCGCAGCCTGAGCAAGCTCAAGTCCACCTACACCGACACCCTGCCGGAGCTGATTCACCACCGTACCGGCCGGGTGCATACCTCTTACCACCAGGCAGTTACCGCTACCGGTCGCCTGTCGTCTTCTGAACCGAACCTGCAGAACATCCCCATCCGCACCGAAGAAGGCCGTCGCATCCGCCAGGCTTTTATCGCTCCGGAAGGTTACAAGCTGCTGGCAGCGGACTATTCCCAGATTGAACTGCGCATCATGGCGCACCTGTCTGGAGACAAGGGCCTGCTGACCGCCTTCGAGCATGGCGAAGACATCCATAAAGCCACCGCCGCCGAAGTCTTTGGCGTGAGCCTGATTGAAGTCAGCTCCGACCAGCGCCGCAGCGCCAAGGCCATCAACTTCGGCCTGATCTACGGCATGTCGGCCTTCGGCCTGGCCCGCCAGCTGGGCGTGGAAAGAAAGGTGGCCCAGGAATACATCGACCGCTACTTCGAGCGTTACCCGGGCGTGCTGCGTTACATGGACAACATTCGCAAACAGGCCCACGACGATGGCTACGTGGAAACCCTGTTTGGCCGTCGGCTGTACCTGCCGGAGATCAACGCCCGTAACAAGCAGATGCAACAGGCTGCCGAACGCACCGCCATCAACGCCCCCATGCAGGGCACCGCCGCCGACATCATCAAACGGGCGATGATTGATGTGGACCAGTGGCTGCACGCCGAGCACCAGAATGACGCATGCATGACTATGCAGGTGCACGATGAACTGATCATCGAAGTACGGGAAGACGCCGTGGAGAAGGTCCGCGAGGGACTGGTGAAACGCATGTCGGCCGCCGCAAAGCTGGACGTACCGTTGCTGGTGGAAGCCGGCGTGGGCGACAACTGGGACCAGGCCCACTAACCCGGCGCTCGCATGGCATAAAAGCTGCATCGGCCCCGGTGTCCGGGGTAACACCCGATGCAGTGACATCCATGCGAGGCCTTTCCATGAATTCCGCAACCATTGAACGCAACTGGCTGTTCGACCCTTCCCTGTTAAAGCTGGTGCACCAGTGCCGGCGCCTGATCCAGTCCGAGTTCGGGGTTAAGCTCCACCTTAACGAAGCCGACCTGGCGCAAAACCTGGCCAACTATGCCGGCAAGAGCCGGTCAAAGAACCTGGTGTATACCTGGCAAGCCCTGAAACAGCGGGTACCCGAGTTGAATGAGGAAACGGAAGAGGAACGTGTGGCGCCGCGAATGTACCGGGGACAGCCGATTGCCGATGACCGGCAGGAGAAGAGTTCTGTAGAGGGGGAACCCTGCCCCCGGCAGAAGAAAGTGATCTACCGGGGGCAGGTGGTGGGCTGATTCCGAAGGGAGTCAGCCCGGGGTTGAGGTCAGCTGATTAGAACGCCTTGCTGACTTCGAAGGCAGCACTCCAGGCGCTGAGGTCGTATTCTGCGGTGTAGTTGGCATCCGAGGTCGGGGCGCCAGTGGGATCAGAGTGACTATACTCACGATCATCAACTTTCGCGTCATCGGCAAAGATCAACGTACCAACTGCCACATCAACAGCCCAACCACTCTGCACATCTTTCCACTGTGCACCCAGGGTCAACCAGTGACGGTCTTCAGATGGGATCCGGGCTGTTACATACTCGTCAACCGGTGATTCGTCGAAAGCATAACCGGCTTTGAGCGCCCACTCCGGAGTTGCCTGCCAGATGCTGCCAACGTTGAACTGCCAGGTGTTTTTCCACTCTTCGGTTACGTGATTAATATACGGATAACCAGTGACACTTGACGCTTCACCCGGAGCATCTCGACGGCTGACAATATCGAGCTCTTCAAATCTGCCCCAACGAGCATATGTCGCGCCCGCGAGCAACGTTACGTCCGAGGTCAATTCATGACGCACACCCAAGGTAGCACTCTCAGGAATAGCTAACGGCACTCGAACTTGCTCAGTCAGAGTTTTCGTCGGCCCCATGGGGTTGGCGAGATCCGGGAAATTAGATATCTCGATATCGCCCTCCAGATCCAGCTCAGTGCCAGTCTGGGCGGTTAGACCAAGCTGAGTTTTCTCTGACAGCTCATAGAGAAAGCCAACCCGGAAAGTTACGCCAACGTCATCACCCTCTACATCGGCATATGGATCTTCGAGGCTGACAGGCTGCCCAATTGCTTGTCCTATGCCTGCTTCTAACAATGCAGGATCCTGAAAGCGGCTCAGCCGACCTTCCGCGTACATGATGTTAAGACCAATGCCCATTGAAAGGCCTTTACCATTGTTTACCGATACCGAGGGAGTGAAGGCGATAGCAGTCAGCTCGGTTTTATCAGCAAAGTAGCGCCCTTTGAAGTCATTGTCGTAATCAGCAGCAAGACCATAAGGCGCATGAATACCAAAACCCACATCGATTGAGTCGTTGACTTCGTGGGTCATATAAAAGTTTGGCAGCACAGCAGGATCAGCAATATCACCACCCCGAGAGCCTTCCACATCGCCCCCAAGCTGGTTACTTGCCTCTGCGCCACTTTTCGCCTCAGCATCAATATCCAAAACCGCCGCACCAAAAGAGATATTGGTACCAGACAGCTGGCTCATACCGGCCGGGTTGAACAGCACGGTGGTAGCGTTTTCGGGGTTGGCGGCAGCGCCGGCGTTGGCGACGCCCATCTGGCTGGCGCTTTGTTCGTTCAGAGAGAAACCACCGGCCATTACGCTGGCAGGTGCCGCAACAGCGGCCAGGGTAGCAAAGCGGATTGCTTTTACGAGTGCATTGGTATTCTTGTGCATGGTGTCTCCTTATTAGTTTCGCGCGGAGTATACGCAGCACATGGCAACGGCCTCAAATGCCAAAGCTACTTATTCAACAGGCTAACCATCTACGACTTTTGTCTGAAATCAAAGCCCCGGCTCCGGGGCCTTGTACTGCGGAATTAATCGTGCTGGATCGAGAGTTTGTCGACGGTAGAGGACAGCTTGTCAGCCCCCTGGGCATCTGCGCCCAGTTTGATCATCAAACGCAGGTCGTTGGCGGAGTCGGCATGGGCCAGCGCATCTTCGTAGGTGATCGATCCTTCAGAGTATAGACGGTACAGGGCCTGGTCGAAGGTCTGCATGCCGGATTCGTTCGACTTCGCCATCAGCTCTTTAAGCTTGTGTACCTCTGCCTTACGGATCAGGTCAGCCACCAGCGGAGTATTGATCAGCACCTCGATAACGGCCTTCCGGCCTTTGCCGTCCGGCGTGGGTACCAGCTGCTGGGCCACGATGGCCTTCAGGTTCAGGGACAGGTCCATCCAGATCTGGTTGTGCTGCTCGGGCGGGAAGAACTGGATAATCCGGTCCAGGGCCTGGTTGGCGTTGTTGGCGTGCAGGGTGGCCAGGCACAGGTGGCCGGTTTCGGCGAACTGCACGGAGTATTCCATGGTCTGGCGGGTACGCACCTCACCGATCAGGATCACATCCGGCGCCTGGCGCAGGGTGTTTTTCAGGGCCACTTCGAAACTTTCGGTATCAATACCCACTTCCCGCTGGGTCACGATACAGCCCTGGTGCTGGTGCACAAATTCGATCGGGTCTTCGATGGAAATGATATGGCCGCGACTGTTGCGGTTACGGTGCCCCAGCATGGCCGCCAGCGAGGTGGACTTACCGGTACCGGTGGCGCCCACAAACATGATCAGGCCCCGCTTGGTCATGGCCAGGTCCTTGACGATTTCCGGCAGTGCCAGGTCGTCAATCTGCGGGATCTTCACTTCTATACGCCGCAGCACCATGCCGCAAAGGTTGCGCTGGAAGAAGGCGGACACACGGAAACGGCCGATACCCCGGGCGCTGATGGCAAAGTTGCATTCGTGGCTTTCGTCGAATTCGGCGCGCTGCTTGTCGTTCATGGCGCCGTACACCAGCTCGCGGGTCTGTTCCGGTGTCAGCGCGTTCTTGGTGACCGGCAGAACCTTGCCGTTCACTTTCATGCTGGGTGGTACGCCTGCTGTAATGAACAGGTCTGAACCACCCTTCTCGACCATCAACCGCAACAGTTTTTCGAATTCCATCTTGCTACCTACTTATCTCAGAAGTTATCCGGCATCTTGGCCTTGGCACGGGCCTGTTCGCGAGAGATGAGGCCCTTCTGCAGCAAACGCTCCAGGCACTGGTCCAGGGTCTGCATGCCAATGGAGCCACCGGTCTGGATAGACGAGTACATCTGGGCGATCTTGTCTTCCCGGATCAGGTTCCGGATAGCCGGGGTACCGATCATGATTTCGTGGGCCGCAATCCGGCCGCCACCCATTTTCTTCATCAGGGTCTGGGAAATAACCGCCTGCAGGGATTCCGACAGCATGGAACGAACCATGGATTTTTCTTCCGCCGGGAATACGTCTACCACCCGGTCAATGGTCTTGGCCGCGGAGGTGGTGTGCAGGGTGCCGAATACCAGGTGGCCGGTTTCGGCGGCGGTCAGGGCCAGGCGGATGGTTTCCAGGTCCCGCAATTCGCCCACCAGGATGATGTCGGGGTCTTCCCGCAGGGCCGAACGCAGGGCTTCGTTGAAGCCCAGGGTGTCCCGGTGCACTTCACGCTGGTTCACCAGGCACTTCTTGGATTCGTGCACGAATTCGATCGGGTCCTCAATGGTGAGGATGTGCTCGTAGCGGGTGTCGTTGATGTAGTCCATCATCGCCGCCAGGGTGGTGGACTTACCGGAACCGGTGGGGCCGGTGACCAGCACCAGGCCACGGGGCACCGAGGAGATATCCTTGAAAACCTGGCCCATGCCCAGATCTTCCATAGTCAGAACCTTCGAGGGGATGGTCCGGAACACGGCGCCGGCACCGCGGTTCTGGTTGAAGGCGTTAACCCTGAAACGGGCCACGCCGGGCACCTCGAACGAGAAGTCGGTTTCCAGGAACTCTTCGTAATCCTTACGCTGCTTGTCGTTCATGATGTCGTAGATCAGCCCGTGCACTTCTTTGTGCTCCATGGGCGGAAGGTTGATACGGCGAACATCGCCATCAACACGAATCATCGGGGGCAAACCGGAAGACAGGTGCAAATCCGACGCACCCTGTTTGGCCGAGAAGGCAAGCAGTTCAGTAATATCCATAGGATTCCTCGGAGGGCTTTTTCTTTTAGTCCAGAAGCGGCAAACTCACACTATGAGCAGCATAGCAGACAACATCGGGAGCGTAACCCGACGCATACAAAAAGCAACACTGAAGGCGGGGCGCGACCCCGACAGTGTGCGCCTGTTGGCAGTCAGCAAGACCCGGCCACCGGAAGACCTGCGCACCGCATTCGAAGCCGGGCAACAGGCGTTCGGTGAAAACTACCTTCAGGAAGCGCTCGACAAGATCGGTGCGCTGGATGACCTGGATGGCATCGAATGGCACTTCATCGGGCCTATCCAGTCCAATAAAACCCGGCAGATTGCCGAGTCCTTTGCCTGGGTACACAGCGTGGATCGCCTGAAGATTGCCCGCCGGCTGAGCGAACAGCGGCCGGAGTCTTTGCCGGCCCTGAACATTTGCCTGCAGGTGAACATCAACAACGAAGACAGCAAGTCCGGCTGCACGCTGGACCAACTGCCGGAGCTGGTATCGGCAATCAGTGACCTGCCAAACATCAGCCTGCGCGGGCTGATGGCCATTCCGGACCCGGACCAGCCGGAATCGGAGCTGCGGCTGAGTTTCCGAAAGCTGGCCGGCACCCTGAAAAACCTGAAACAGGACTACCCGGACGCCGGCCCGCTGGATACCCTTTCCATGGGTATGTCTGACGACCTGGAACTGGCCATCGCCGAAGGCGCCACCTGGGTTCGGGTGGGCACCGCCCTGTTCGGAGCCCGGGCGAAGAAACAGAGCCTGAGCTGATCGGCCCGGTTCCTGCTATCATCCGGATCAACGAATCCATCGACCAAGCCCGGAGTTTACCGTGAGCAACTCATCCACCATTTCCTTTATCGGTGCCGGCAATATGGCCAGTGCCATCATTGGCGGCATGCTTGATAACGGCTACCAGGCCGGGAACATCTGGGTCAGCGCGCCCGACGACAGCCACCTGCAGGCCCTGCGCGATCGCTTCGGTGTAAGCGTGACCACCGACAACCGCCACTGCGCCCAACAGGCCGACACGGTGGTGCTGGCGGTGAAACCCCAAGTGATGGCCGAAGTTTGCCGGGATATCGCCCCGGTGGTTCAGAATACCCGGCCGCTGATGGTGTCTATTGCCGCCGGCCTGGCGTCTGACACCCTGGACGGCTGGCTCGGTGGTGGCCTGCCCCTGGTGCGGGTAATGCCCAATACGCCGTCGCTGGTTGGCAAAGGCGCCGCCGGCCTGTTCGCCAATGCGGCGGTAACAGCCGAACAGAAAACCATGGTGCAGTCGGTGTTTGAAAGCATCGGCTCTGCCCTGTGGGTAGACGATGAGGAACAACTGCATGGCGTAACCGCGCTGTCCGGCAGTGGCCCGGCCTATTTCTTCCTGATGCTCGAAGCCCTGGAAGCGGCTGCCACCGAAGCCGGCATTGCCCCGGAAACAGCCCGGGAGCTGGCCATTCAGACCATGGCCGGCGCCGCCGAGATGGCTGCCCGCAGCGAGCACGACCCGGCCCAGCTCAAGCGCAACGTGATGTCGCCCGGCGGCACCACCGAGCGGGCTATCAATACCTTCGAAGACGGCGGCATGCGAGGCCTGGTGCAAAAAGCCTATAATGCCGCCTTCGAACGCTCGCAAGAAATGTCCAAAGAACTGGCAGACAAACAGTAACCGATAACGGAGACACAGCTTCATGCTGGCAGACATTGTCATTACCATCCTGCTGATCGCGTCCACCTTCTACATGACCATCGTGTTGCTGCGCTTTCTGCTGCAACTGGCGCGGGCGGATTTCTACAACCCCATTTCCCAGTTTGTGGTGAAGGCCACCAACCCGCCGCTGCGCCCCCTGCGCCGATTCATTCCCGGCTGGGGCGGCATTGACGGCGCCGCGCTGGTACTGGCCGTCATTATCCAGGCCATCACCTTCTTCCTGATCCTGGTCGCCCTGAACGGTGGCATCCCCGCCATCAACCCCATCACCCTGCTGGTGTGGGCGGTGCTGAACGTGCTCAGCCTGATTGTGAAGATCTACTTCTGGTCAGTTATCGCGGTGGTTGTGGTGAGCTGGATTGCGCCCCAGAGCGGTCACCCGGCTATCCAGCTGGTGGCGCAGATTACCGAGCCGGTAATGCGGCCTGTGCGCAACATGATGCCATCCATGGGCGGGCTGGACCTGTCTCCGATCATCGTGTTCCTGATCCTGAACGTGATTACTGTGGTGATCGATCACATGAAGGTGGCTGCCGGCCTCGGCTCGATCGGCCTCGGGATGTAAAACAGGTCTCGAAAATACATTTTGTTACACAAAAGTCGGAACGCAGACTTTTTGAGAGCCGGAAGATCAACCTTTTGATTTTCCGGCTTTTTTATTTTGTCATCCCGGGCCTTCCGCCTTGATCCGCGACAGGTTCGGGCGCCAAAAACCGGCAAAGCGGTTATGATTAACGGCATTTAATCTGGGAGCACCCGGAAGTCGCGCAGAAGGATAAACCGATGAAAATGCACGGAACTCTGTCGCAGCAGGTTGAGGCCTATCATAACTGGAAGAAGGAACTCATCCGGCAGATCGGCCGCTACCGGCTGTGGCTGCAGGACAACGACCTTTTCTCAGAAGACGTCAGCACCCGAATCCGTAACGGCCTGGAGCTGCTCATTGAAGATGAGCTGACCATCGCCTTTGCCGGGGAATACTCCCGGGGCAAGACCGAGCTGATCAATGCCCTGTTCTTCTCCGGCTATGGCCAGCGCATGCTGCCGTCCCAGGCGGGCCGCACCACCATGTGCCCCACCGAACTGTTCTACGACCGCAGCGCCAACCAGAACTACCTGCTGTTGCTGCCGATCGAAACCCGCACCGGCGAGCTCTCCCTGCAGCAACTGCGCAAGCAACCGGAGCACTGGGTCAGGCACGACCTGGACGAGCACGACCCCGAAGTGATGCGAGAAGTGCTGGCCGAAGTTGCCCGCACCAAGAGCGTAACGCCCCAGCAGGCCCGAAAACTCGGGTTCGATGAAGACATGCTGGAGCACGACCGCAGCAACCCCGGCAACGTACTGGTACCGGCCTGGCGTAACGCCCAGATCAGCATTCGCCACCCGCTGTTCGAACGCGGCTTGCGCATTCTCGACACCCCGGGCCTGAACGCCCTGGGTTCCGAGCCGGAGCTGACCATCAGTATGCTGCCCCGGGCCCACGCCATTATCTTTGTGCTCAGTGCCGACACCGGCGTAACCGCCAGCGATATGGCGATCTGGAACGAGCACATCGACACCGAGTACGCCGACCACCGGGCCGGCCGCTTTGCGGTACTGAACAAAATCGACGTACTCTGGGACGACCTGCAGGGCGAGCAACACACCAACGATGCCATCGAGCGGGTGCGCGGCTACACCGCTGACCACCTGGGCATCCGCCAGCAGGATGTGATTCCGCTGTCTGCCAAGCAGGGCCTGATCAGCCGTATTCGTAATGACGACGCCCTGTTTAAACGCTCCAACATCGACCAGCTCGAGCAACTGATTGTCCGCCGCATACTGATGCACAAGGAAGAGCTGATCACCCAGAACCTGATCAACGATCTCCTGGGGATGCTGCAGAACAGCCAGGCGGCCATGCAAATCCGGCTGTCGGCCCTGGAAGAGGAACGCACGGCCTGTACCGGCGCCACCGTAGACAAGGCCTCCATTGCCCGGCTCGCCGAACGGGCCCACAAGGATTACGACTTCTACTACAAGAAGCTGATTACCCTGCGCTCATCCCGGCGGCTGATGGACTCCCAGGGCGAGATGTTGCGCAAGCTGGTGAGCGAGGAACGCTTTGAAACCCATGCCGCGCAGGTGCGGCTGAAAATGTCGAAAAGCTGGACGACCGCGGGCATGAATGCGGCGATGGATCACTTCTTCGAGCTGCTGGAAGCCGACCTGACCAACCTGCTCAGCGAGGGCCACCTTGCGGAAAAAATGGTTGGCGCCATCTACCGCCGCTATAACGAAGATAACCGGGCACGGCACCTGGAGCCTATCCCCCTGCGGGCCGGCCGCCATGTGATCGCAGTGCGGGAATTACGCAAGAAAGCCAGGCGGTTCAGGGTCAGCCCCAAGAACCTGCTGACCGAGCAATCCCTGCTGGTTCGCCGGTTCTTCAACGTGATGGTGGGTGAAGCCCGCACCCTGCATGCCCGGGTACGAGCTGACGTGGAGCGCTGGCCCCATGAGGCCTTGCTGCCGATCATGCAGTACTCCATGGAGCAGAAGCAGTTGCTGGAGCACCAGATCCGCCGCCTGCGCGACATGGTGCGAACCGACCGCGACACCCGGAGTGAACGGGAGCGACTGGACCACACCATTGCCGACCTGCGCAAACAACTGGAGCTGGCCGATGCCATGATGCGGCAAATCCGCAAGCCGGCCCCCACCCTGTTGCAGCAGAAGGTGGTCAATATTTCCGGCGCTGTCTGACATACCGGAGCCCGGGCAACGCACCCCCGGGCTCCGGGCCTTGCTCGCCGGCACCGCGCCGGTTGCAGCAACCACCCCCCGCCTTTAAACTGCAGTGCTGGCGCGTTTTTTCCGCGCACCCCATGGCCTATGGCCAGAACCTTGTGGACCGGATCAGGAACTCAACACACCCATGCCCGATTCCCTGCCTTCGGATTCCGTTGGCCTTGTCAGCCCGCAGACCATCCATTTTAACGCCCCGATCGACCTGGCTTGCGGCCAGTCCCTCGAGAACTACGACCTGGTGATGGAAACCTACGGCACCCTGAATGCCGATGCGAGCAACGCGATCCTGATTTGCCATGCCCTGAGCGGGCACCACCATGCCGCCGGCTATCATTCGATGGAAGAGCGCAAACCCGGCTGGTGGGACAGCTGCATTGGCCCCGGCAAACCGATAGATACCAACCGCTTCTTTGTGGTCAGCCTGAACAACCTTGGCGGCTGCCACGGTAGCACCGGGCCCGGTTCCGTCAATCCGTCCACCGGCAAACTCTACGGCCCGGACTTTCCGGTTATTACCGTAGCAGACTGGGTAAAAAGCCAGGCCCGACTGGCCGATCATCTCGGCATCCAGCAATGGGCGGCGGTTGTGGGCGGCTCCCTGGGCGGCATGCAGGCTTTGCAGTGGAGCCTGGATTTCCCGGAGCGGGTGCGGCATGCAGTGGTGATTGCCTCGACCCCCCGGCTCAGCGCCCAGAACATCGCCTTCAACGAAGTGGCCCGCCAGGCCATCACCTCGGACCGGGAATTCCACGAAGGCCGCTACTACGAACACAACGTCCTACCTCGCCGCGGGCTGATGCTGGCGCGCATGGTCGGCCACATTACCTACCTGTCCGATGCGTCCATGGGTGAGAAATTTGGCCGGGAACTGCGGGAAGAGGCCTACAAGTTCGGCTTCGATGCCGAATTCCAGGTGGAAAGCTACCTGCGCTACCAGGGCGAGCGTTTCTCCGAAAGCTTCGATGCCAACACCTACCTGCTGATGACCCGGGCCCTGGACTACTTCGACCCGGCCTACGAACACGGCGGCGACCTGTCAAAAGCCCTGGCACCGGCACAGTGCGAATACCTGGTGCTGTCATTCAGCACCGACTGGCGGTTCTCGCCTGAACGGTCGGAAGAGATGGTGAATGCCATGATCTCCGCCCGCAAGAAAGTCAGCTACGCGGAAATTGATGCACCCTGGGGCCACGATGCGTTCCTGATCCCGACACCCAGATACACCGACATCTTCACGGCCTACATGGACCGTGTTGCCAGGGAGGTTGGCGCATGAGACCAGACCTCGAAATCATCCAGCAATGGGTTGAACCCGGCCACCACGTGCTGGACCTCGGCTGCGGCGATGGCACCCTGCTTGATTTCCTTCAGCGGGAACGGGGCGCCAGCGGCTTTGGCCTGGAGATCAACCCGGACCACATCACCACCTGCATGGGCAGGGGCGTGAGCGTGATCGAGCAGAACCTGGACACCCAGGGCCTGGATAACTTCGATGACGGCATGTTCGATGTGGTTTTGATGACCCAGGCCCTGCAAGCCGTTCGCCGGCCAGACAAGGTCATCGAAGAAATGCTGCGGGTAGGCCGGGAAGGTATTGTCACCTTCCCCAACTTTGCCCACTGGCGACTGCGCTGGGGCCTGGCCCTGAGCGGCCGCATGCCCGAATCCAATGCGCTGCCGTATAAGTGGTATAACACGCCGAATATCCGGCTGTGCACCTTCAAGGATTTCGAGGCCCTGTGCCGCCAGAAAGGTATTCGCATCAAGAGCCGGCGGGTGGTCGACGGCCAGCACCAGAACAGCTGGCTGGCCAGGCTGTGGCCGAACCTGCTGGGAGAAATTGCCATCTACCGCATCACACGGGAGAACCCATGATGATCACACGTACTGTTTCAAAACTGGTGTTTCTGGCCTTTGCCCTGTTGATGGCCGTGCAGGCCCAGGCCGGGGAGAAAGATTTTGGCGACTACCAGGTTAACTGGAGCGTTTTTCCCAGCACCTTCCTGGACCCGGAAGTTGCCAAGGCCAACAAATTGCAGCGCAGCAAGGGCATCGGCATCGTCAATATTTCCATCATGGCCGAGAACGAACACGGCCAGCCTGCGCCTGTGGGTGGCCAGGTTGAAGGCCAGGTGTCCAACGACATCCAGCAGGTAAACTTCCTGGCGTTCCGGCGCATCCAGGAAGGCGATGCGGTGTACTTCATCGCCCAATACCAGTACCGGTCCGGCGACCTGATGACTTTCAACATTACCGCCCGCCCCACCGGCCACCAGCAGGACCTGCCGGTGCGGTTTTCCCACACGCTGTTTAACGACTGAGCCTATGTCACAGAAACTCGTCATCGCCAGTAACAACAAGGGCAAGATTGCCGAACTGACCGACCTGCTCGGCCCACTCGGGCTTGAGCCCGTTGCCCAGGGCGCGCTGGGCGTGGGTGAAGCTGAAGAGCCGGCGGTCACCTTCGTGGAAAACGCCATTCTCAAAGCCCGCCATGCTGCCCGGGAAACCGGTTTGCCCGCACTGGCGGATGACAGCGGGCTGGCAGTGGATGCCCTTGGTGGCCAACCCGGTGTGCGCTCTGCCCGCTATGCCGGCGCCAATGCTTCCGATGCCGACAACGTGCAGGCCCTGCTGACGGCCCTGAAAGACGTACCGGAAGCACAGCGCAGCGCCCAGTTCCACTGTGTGCTGGTGTACCTGCGCCACGCCGACGATCCCACACCGGTTATCTGCCACGGCCGCTGGCCCGGCAGAATTCTGGCCGAGGCCCGCGGTGAAGGCGGCTTTGGCTACGATCCGGTGTTCTACGCCCCCGAATTCGACTGCAGCGCCGCCGAGCTGACCCGGGAGCAGAAAGGCAGTGTCAGCCACCGTGGCCGCGCCCTGGCCAGCCTGCTGGAACAGTTAAAGGCGGAGGCCTGACGGCATGACCGCCACCTCCCCCGTGGCGGTCTGCCCGCCCCTGAGCCTGTACATCCACGTACCCTGGTGCGTGCGCAAGTGCCCCTACTGCGATTTCAACTCCCACGCCATCCGGGGCGATATCCCGGAAGCGGCGTACCTGCAGGCCATCCTGGAGGACCTTGAGCCCGACCTTGCCTACCTGCGCGGCCGCCCCATCGAAACTGTGTTTATCGGTGGCGGCACCCCGTCACTGATGACCGGCAACTTCTACCAGCAGCTGTTCACGGCCTTACGCCAGCGCATGGACTTTAGCCACAACGCCGAGATTACCCTTGAGGCCAACCCCGGCACCCTGGAAGCCGGCCGCTTTGAGAGCTTTCGGGAAGCCGGCATTAACCGACTGTCGATCGGTGTGCAGAGCTTCAACCCGGAGCACCTGAAAACGCTGGGCCGCATCCATAATGCCCAGGCCGCCCACGAAGCCATCGAGGCGGCCCGGGCCGCCGGTTTCGATAATTTCAATATCGACCTGATGCACGGCCTGCCAGGCCAGACCCCGGAACAGGCAATAGGCGACTTGCGAGAGGCCCTGAGCCACAACCCTGCTCACTTATCCTGGTACCAGCTGACCATCGAGCCCAATACCGAGTTCTTCTCGCGGCCGCCACCGCTGCCGGATGACGACCGGCTTTGGGCGATCTACCAGCAGGGCTCGGAGTTTCTGCATGCTGCCGGCTTCACCGACTATGAAGTGTCTGCCTGGTCCCGGCCCGGCCGGGAAAGCCGCCATAACCTGAATTACTGGCTGTTCGGCGATTACCTGGCCCTGGGTGCAGGTGCCCACGGCAAGGTCAGCCTGGAAGACGGGCGCATCATTCGTTACTGGAAAACCCGGCAGCCGGACGCCTACCTGAACCGGATCGGCAGCCGCACTTCAGGCACCGAAGCCATCGAGCCGGAAGACCGGGCACTGGAGTTCATGATGAATGCCCTGCGCCTGAAACAGGGGGCTGACGAGCAACTGTTCAGTGAACGAACCGGTTTACCCCTGAGCACGGTTGCGGTACAACTTGGGTCATTAAGAAAACAGGGTTTGTTGACCCCGCACCGGATTCAGGCAACGGAGCAGGGGCAGAGGTATCTGAACAGCCTGCTGGAGCAATTTCTCTGATGGTTACCGTACAGCGTCCACCGTTCCTGCCGGTAAAACCCATGCGTTCGCCCATGAAGGCGTCCCTGGTGCTGGCCGTCGGCCTGTTTCTGGTCATCGCGGTGCTTAACCAGTCTCTGAAAACCGAAGCGGCGCCCCAGGGCATTTTCAGCTTCCAGCTGGCGGCAACGGCTGAACAGAGTGGTGCCATACTGCAGAGTTGGGGGCAGGAGAACCTGGCTTTCGCCAAGCTCTCGCTGTGGCTCGGGCTGCTGTTCACCGTGGCCTGGCTGGCGTCCCTGCTTCAGCTGACCCGGCACTTTACCCGGGACCGGCCGGGTATCCGGGAACGCAAGGTAGCGCGCTGGGTGCGGGTACTGTTTGTAATTGCAGGGTTGTGTGACGTAGCGGAAAACTCGGTGCTGCTGAACAACCTGGCAACGCCGACCGATGCCATGAGCAGCTCCGCTGCGATTCTCGCGCTGGTAAAGATTACCGGAGTGATGCTGGGTATTGCGGGATTGGTGGTGATCCGGGCGGCGCGCCGGCACCCCCTCAGCCAGCCTGGCTAAGCAGCGTGGCTGAGGAGGCACCCCGGGGCAGCAGATCAGTTGGTGCGATAGAACAGCAAGTCCCACACGCCGTGGCCGAGCTTCTCGCCACGCTTCTCGAACTTGGTGATCGGGCGGTCATCCGGGCGCGGGGAGTAGCCACCCTGCTCCTGGGTGTTGGCGAAGCCTTCGGCATCGTTCATCACTTCCAGCATGTGTTCCGCGTAGTTTTCCCAGTCTGTGGCCAGGTGCAGCACACCACCCACCCGCAATTTGTGACGGATGCGCTGAATAAACTCGGGCTGGATCAGGCGGCGCTTATGATGCTTCTTCTTGTGCCACGGATCCGGGAAGAAGATCATCACCCGGTCGAGGGATGCATCCGGCAGGCACAGGTCGATCACGTCATTGGCGTCGATGTTGTAGACCCGCACGTTCTCCAGGCCACGGTCTTCCACATCCTTAAGCAGTGCGCCCACGCCCGGCAGGTGCACCTCCACGCCAATAAAATCCTGCTCCGGCGCGGCTTCGGCCATATCCGCCAGCGACCTGCCCATACCGAAGCCGATCTCCAGGTTCAGCATGTTGTC
Organism: Marinobacter sp. ES-1; assembly: GCF_000475255.1. Lineage (NCBI taxonomy): Bacteria > Pseudomonadati > Pseudomonadota > Gammaproteobacteria > Pseudomonadales > Marinobacteraceae > Marinobacter > Marinobacter sp. ES-1. Next base: position 76,840 of record NZ_AXBV01000001.1, on the reverse strand, counting down.
GCGGCCGAACACCTCGCGGGGGTCAATCATGCCGTTGTCGCGGCTCAGGCCGTACTTGGGCCAGCTGCGGTCAAAGGCCTTTTTCTGGCCTTCAGTCATCCGGCCCTGACGCAGTACAAAGCTGCGTACACCACGGCGGGTGGTAATCGGGTTTTCGCCGGAAGTGTCCTTCGGGTCGTTCTGGTCGCTCATCTGTTATCCTCACGCGCCTTCGCGGATGTGTTATCAGGAAATTGCCGACAGTTTAACAGACTCCGCGGGGCCAGGCCTGCTCCCGGACAGGTGAAGCTCAGACTGAAACCACCGGGCCCTGATTCTGCTGGCGATCAAGCTGACGGTAGCCCAGGGCTTCCATCAGATGGTTGCGGGCGATGTCCCGCTCACCGTCCAGGTCTGCCAGGGTGCGGGCCACCCGAAGAATCCGGTGCAGGGCCCGGGCCGAAAGCCCCAGCCGCTCCATGGCGGCCGACAACAATTTTTCGCTGCCGGCATTCAGCTGGCAGGACTGGTGCAGCAGATTACCTGCCAGGGCGGCATTCAGGCTCCCCCGCTCCGTTTGCGCTGCCCGGGCGTTCAGCACCCGTTCCCGGACGCTGGCACTGCTTTCTCCTGCCTCACCGGAGCCCAGCAGCACTTCGCCGGTCTGCACCGGCACCTCCACATGCAAGTCAAAGCGGTCCAGCAACGGGCCGGAGATCTTCGAGCGGTATCGCATCACCTGCGCCGGCCCGCACTGGCATTCAATGGTGGGATGGCCGCTGTAGCCGCAGGGGCACGGATTCATGGCGGCAACCACCTGGAACCGGGCAGGAAAGGTTACCTGGCGGGCAGCCCGGCTGATGGCAATCTCGCCGCTTTCCATCGGCTCCCTCAGTACTTCCAGTACCCGCCGCTGAAATTCCGGCAGCTCGTCCAGGAACAATACGCCCCGGTGCGCCAGGGAGATTTCTCCGGGGCGGGGGCTGCTGCCTCCGCCCACCAGGGCCACCGCCGAGGCAGTATGGTGCGGCGCCCGGAACGGTGGCTGGCGCCAGCCACCGGGCTTCACTGGCAAACCCGCAACGGAATGCACGCTGGCAACTTCCATGGCCGCGGCATCATCGAGCGCGGGCAGAATGCCGGGAAGCCGGCTGGCCAGCATGCTTTTTCCGGTGCCCGGCGGGCCGAAGAACAGCAGGTTATGACCACCGGCTGCGGCCACTTCCAGCGCTCTCCTGGGTACCTGCTGGCCCCGGACATCCGCCAGGTCGGCGCCGGCATACTGCCCCTGCGGCTCAGGGTCTTCTGCCCGGGGCACCGGTACCAGCCGCGCCCGGCCCGACAAATGCTCGCACACCGTCAACAGGTGACTGGCCGCCAGCACATCGCCGTTACTGGCCAACGCGGCTTCATCGGCGTTGTCCTGGGGCAGCAGCAGTGAACGCCCCGCCTCCCGGGCCGCCAGCACCGCCGGCAATATCCCTTTGAGCGGCCGCAACGCACCATCAAGGGACAGCTCGCCAATACACTCCAGATCTTTCAGGCTTTCGGCAGGAACCTGGCCGGAGGCCGCCAGGATACCCAGAGCAATGGGCAGGTCGAAGCGGCCGCCTTCTTTGGGCAGGTCGGCAGGGGCCAGGTTTATGGTGATACGGCGGGCGGGGAATTCAAACCCGGCATTGAGCAGCGCACTGCGCACCCGGTCCTTGCTTTCCCGCACACCGGTTTCCGGAAGGCCAACAATCGACAACGCCGGCAAACCACCGGACAGGTGAACTTCAACGGTGACGGCAGGGGCAGAAACGCCAATGCTGGCGCGGGAATGGACAATAGCTAGCATGACAACCTTCCTTGGTAACAGACAAATGGCCCCCGGTTACGGATCAGGGCCGCCGGGCAGGCATCCTGCGCCCGGCTGTTTCATTTACGACTGCAGCTTCTGCTCCAGTTCGGCTACCCGCTTTTCCAGCGCTTCGACTTTCTCGCGGGTTTTCATCAACACCGCCTGCTGGGCATCGAATTCTTCCCGGGTCACCAGTTCAAGGCGGGACAGCACGGTCATAACGGTAGCCCGCGCCTGGGTTTCAAAATCTTCCCGGGCGGCACGGGCCATGTCGGGAACAAACTGGCCAAACTGGCCCTGCAACTGTGCAAAGAAATCCTGCGGCCCTTTCATCGAAAACCTCGCATATAACACTTCATTCAAATCGGATTGCCGGCCAATTCAGACTATTGGCCATGGCAGTAACCGGGTTTGCGGGAGTGTATCACACCGCCGGCCCTGCCATACTGTACCCGGTCGGCATTATAATGGCCGCCGGATGGCCACCGGGCCTGCGCATTTTTGGACCGCAGCCCCGCAGCACGCACCACAACGGTGCAGGCGCTTGCGCCACTCTGGAACCAGGTATTTTTAACTTACTGATAATAAATACCTTTTTTGCGTTGGCACACCCGATGCTATAGACCTCGTACGCAATCCGCACAATTGATGTGCGAGGTGGCAGCATTTACCAAGGAGAAAGCAATGAAACTTGTGACAGCGATCATCAAGCCTTTCAAATTGGATGATGTCCGTGAGGCACTATCCGAGATTGGCGTTCAAGGCGTAACCGTTACTGAAGTTAAAGGCTTCGGGCGGCAGAAGGGCCACACGGAACTCTATCGTGGCGCGGAATACGTAGTGGATTTCCTGCCCAAGGTGAAGGTTGAAATCGCCATCGGCGACAACCTGCTGGACCAGGTTATCGAAGCCATCACCAAGGCTGCCAATACCGGCAAGATTGGCGACGGCAAGATCTTCGTGACCGAACTGGAACAGGCGATCCGTATCCGGACCGGCGAAACCGGCGAAGAAGCGGTGTAAACCCGGCCTGATCCCCGAATCAGCCAACGCAAAAAACCTATAAACCTGAAGAGCCTTGTGCGGAGGGCTTCCTATGGAAAGCAATCTCTTTCACCTGCAGTATGCAATAGATACCTTTTATTTTCTCGTGTGTGGCGCATTAGTCATGTGGATGGCCGCAGGCTTTGCCATGCTCGAGTCCGGCCTGGTGCGTGCTAAAAACACCACCGAAATCCTGACCAAGAACGTCGCGCTCTTTGCCGTGGCCTGCACCATGTACCTGGTGTGCGGTTACGCCATCATGTACGGCGGTAACGTCTTCCTCTCCGGCATCGCCGATGTGGACGTGGACGGCGTACTGGGTGACTTCGCCACCCGTGAAGACGGCTTCACCGGCGGCTCCATCTACTCGGCGGCCTCTGACTTCTTCTTCCAGGTCGTGTTCGTGGCCACCGCCATGTCCATCGTGTCTGGCGCGGTTGCCGAGCGCATGAAGTTGTGGGCGTTCCTGGTATTCGCGGTCTTCATGACTGGCTTTATCTACCCGCTGGAAGGCGCGTGGACCTGGGGTGGCGCCGATGTGTTCGGTATGTACAACCTCGGTGATCTTGGCTTCAGTGACTTCGCCGGCTCCGGCATCGTACACATGGCAGGTGCCGCTGCGGCCCTGGCTGGCGTACTGCTGCTTGGCCCGCGTAAAGGCAAATACGGCCCCAACGGTGAAATCCGTGCCTTCCCCGGCGCCAACATGCCCCTGGCCGCTCTGGGTACCTTCATCCTGTGGATGGGCTGGTTCGGTTTCAACGGTGGTTCTGTGCTGAAACTCGGCGACGTAGCCAGTGCCAACTCCGTGGCCATGGTGTTCCTGAACACCAACGCAGCCGCTGCCGGTGGCGCTATTGCCGCCCTGATCACCGCTCGCCTGATGTTTGGCAAGGCTGACCTGACCATGCTGCTGAACGGTGCGATCGCCGGTCTGGTGGTAATCACCGCCGAGCCATCCACCCCGAGCGCGCTGACAGCCACTATCTGGGGCGCCCTGGGCGGCATCCTGGTGGTACTGAGCATCGTCACTCTGGACAAGCTGCGCATCGACGATCCGGTCGGCGCCATCTCTGCCCACGGTGTCTGTGGTCTGCTGGGCCTGCTGCTGGTACCGGTTACCAACGGCGATGTGAGCTTCAGCGGCCAGATCATCGGCGCCCTGACCATTTTTATCTGGGTATTCGTAGCCAGCCTGGTTGTCTGGGGCATCCTGAAGGCGGTCATGGGTATCCGGGTAACCGAGGAAGAAGAGTACGAAGGGGTAGACCTCTCAGAATGTGGCATGGAAGCCTATCCGGAGTTTGTCAGCGGCAAGCAGTAATCCCGTTGCAAACCCAAACGCAAGAGGGGCGCCGGTTGGCGCCCCTCTTGTTTTACTGGATGATTGACGGAACTAACCCACTCCCTGAAACAGGGCATCTTCGGCATGGCGAAGATACAGCAGCAATTCCATTTCCGCTTCGCGGACATCGTCGAAAGGCCCTTCTACCGTGCCTTCACGGGTCTGGAAATACCATTGCCCGTTAACCAACGAAAACCGCTCGCTCCGGAACCAGTGACGTTCCTGTTCACCGCTACGGACATCCATAACAACTCCTTCTGACTGCTAAACGGAAGAATGGCCATTAGATGACCATTGCAACCAGTTTAGACCAGCTTCGAAGCCTGTCCAATTTTTAATCAACCCTCTTCCGGGTGCACCTCGTCTTCCAGGGCATCCACCATAAACTGCGGCATGGCCAGGGCACCGTGGTGAATACCAGCGTTGTAGTAACGGGTTACGAACGGGCGGTTGTTGGCGCCTTCCTCGCGGAAATACTTCAGCGGGTTATCCTTGCTGCCCATGGTGCAGCTCCACCAGCCGGTGGGATAAACCGGCTGCGGGAACGGCAGGGTCTGCACGTGGCCGAAGCCGGCCTTGCGCATATCGGTGTGGATATCCTTGATGATGCTGTCGGTGTGTAACAACGGCGATTCGCTTTGCTGAACGATGATGCCGCCATCGCGCAACGCGGCCATGGCATCGCGATAGAAATCCAGGGCAAACAGGCCTTCGGCCGGGCCGACCGGGTCGGTACTGTCGATAATCAACACATCGATGCTGTTGGGCTCGATGTCCCGCATCCACTGGATACCGTCACCAAAGAAGAAATTGGCGCGGGGGTCACCATTAGCTTCACACAGCTCCGGGAAGTATTTTTCCGACATGCGCGTTACCCGCTCGTCGATTTCCACCTGCCAGGCTTCTTCCACACCCGGGTGCTTGAGCACTTCTTTCAGGGTGCCACAGTCGCCACCTCCCACAATCACCACTTTTTTCGGGTCTTTGTGAGTGAACAGGGCCGGGTGGGTCATCATCTCGTGGTACAGAAAGTTGTCCCGGGTGGTGAGCATCACGCAGCCGTCGAGCACCATCAGGTTGCCGAAGGTTTCGGTTTCGTAGATTTCCAGCTTCTGGAACGGGGTCTGTTCCTCGTGAAGCTTACCTTTAACCTGCAGGGAAAAGGCGGTGCCCTGGTCCTGGAATACCTCGGTAAACCAGCCTTCGTTCAATGCTGTCATGTCTGTCTCCCACTGTGTGCCACTGCATTGCGCCCGGGCATCTGAAAAGAGGCGTATTGTAGGGGCAGCGGTCAGCTCCTACAATGCAGCCTGACGCCGCTTTGCCGGCCACCCCGGGTTTCCTGACAGGATAGCAACAATGGCTGAAACCACCGCATCGCCGGCCCACAAGGTTTACAACATCGCCCACTGGAGCGACGGCTATATCTCCGTCAATCCGCAAGGCCAGGTGGAAATCCGGCCAGACCGCGGCCGGAGCGAGGCCAGTATCAACCTGCCAGACCTCACCGCCTCGCTGGCCGATGCCGGCATTGCCCTGCCGGTGCTGATCCGCTTTACCGATATCCTGCACGACCGGGTCAACAAGCTGTGTGGCGCGTTCAACAAGGTGACCGAAGAACACGGCTATCAGGGCCGTTACACCGCGGTGTATCCCATCAAGGTAAACCAGCAGCGCCGGGTGGTGGAAGAACTGCTGGCGGCTGAACCGGCCGCCTCGGCCAATCAAGTGGGGCTGGAAGCCGGCAGCAAGCCAGAGCTGATGGCGGTGCTGGCGTTATCGCGCCAGAGTGGTTCGGTGATTATCTGCAACGGCTACAAAGACCGGGAATACATCCGCCTGGCGCTGATCGGCCAGAAGCTGGGGCACCGGGTATTCATTGTGGTGGAGAAGCAGTCCGAACTGCCGCTGATCCTGGACGAAGCCAAAAAACTCGATGTGGCCCCGCTGATTGGTGTGCGGGCCAGGCTGGCAACCATTGGTAAAGGTAACTGGCAGAACACCGGCGGTGAAAAATCTAAATTTGGCCTGTCCGCCAGCCAGGTGCTGGATGTAGTCCACACCCTGAAACAGGCCGGCGCCCTGGACACCCTGCAACTACTGCATTTCCATCTGGGCTCACAGATCGCCAACATCCGCGACATCCAGACCGGCCTGAAAGAATGCGCCCGGTTTTACAGTGAATTGCGCCACCTGGGCGCGCCCATCGGCACCGTGGATATCGGCGGCGGCCTGGGGGTGGACTACGAAGGCACCCGTTCCCGCAGCAGCTGCTCCATGAACTACACCGTGTTCGAATACGCCTACAACGTGGTGCACGTGCTACAGGCCGAATGCGACCGCCAGGGCATTCCGCACCCGGACCTGATCAGCGAGTCCGGCCGGGCCCTGACCGCCCACCATTCGGTGCTGGTGACCAACGTGATCGACCGGGAAGAACCGGACCACCGTGAACCCGCAGCACCCGCCGAGGAAGCACCGGCGCCCCTACAGGATCTGTGGCGGGACCTGGAAAGCCTTAACGACGACGATTCCCCGCGCTCCCTGGCCGAGATCTACCACGACGTGTTGCACGCCATGACCGACGTCCATGCCCAGTTCGCCCATGGCCTGTTGTCACTGCAGGAACGAGCCCAGGCAGAAACCCTGTACACCAGTTGCTGCCGCCTGCTGCGCGGCCAGCTGGACAGTGCCAACCGTGCGCATCGGGAAATCATCGACGAACTGAACGAAAAACTGGCCGAGAAGCTGTTCGTAAACTTCTCCCTGTTCCAGTCCCTGCCGGACGTGTGGGGCATCGACCAGATCTTCCCGGTGATGCCGATCAACGGCCTGAACCGGCCCCTGAACCGGCGGGCGGTTATCCAGGACATTACCTGTGACTCCGATGGCCGCATCGACCAGTACGTGGATGGACAGGGCATCGAAACCACCCTTCCCCTGCCGGAACATAATCCGGATGAGCCACTGCTGATGGGCTTTTTCATGACCGGCGCCTACCAGGAAATTCTGGGCGACATGCACAACCTGTTCGGCGACACCCATTCGGTGGATGTTCGGCTGGACGAACAAGGGAACTACCGGATCGGGAAACCCATCACCGGTGATACCGTGGCCAAGGTGCTGCGCTATGTAAACTTCGAGCCGGACACACTGTTGCAGGCCTACCGGGAAAAATTCCGGGCCAGCACTCTCGAACCCGGCCTTCAGCAACAGTTGCTGGATGAGCTGACAGCAGGTCTGGAAGGTTACACCTACCTGGAAGAATAACTTTCAGCATTAATTTCGCCCGGAGCAATCCGAACCTTTCGGGCTGGCGTAAAAACACTCACTGACAACACTGTGGTGAGTGCATAGAATGATTAGATTAGCCAGCTCAAATCATGCGACCGTCAAGGAGCGTCCGGTGACGACACTGGATAAGCAACCCGCCAAAGGCGAGGGCCGCAGCAAGGACCCGTGGGGAGCCCTGCTGGAAAAAGTCGGCAAGAGCCAGGATCGGGCCGCGTATCACGCCCTGTTCGAGCACTTTGCACCACAGATCAAGTACTACGCCATCTCCAACGGCCTGGCCAGCCATGCCGAGGAGCTGGTTCAGGAAGTCTTTATTTCGATCTGGCGCCGCTCTTGCCTGTACGACTGGAAAAAGGCCGCCGCGTCTACCTGGATTTTCACCATCGCCCGTAACCAGCGCATCGACATGCTGCGTAAAATGCAGCGCACCAGCGCTGAAATGGCCGTGGAAACCGAAGATTTGTGGCAGATTCCCGGCGAAAACGAAGATGAACCGGTAACCTCCCTTCACCGTCTGATGTCTGAGCGGCGCATTCGCGAATCCCTCAGACAGTTACCGGAAGAGCAGATTACCGTGATTGCCAAGGTATACATGGAGCACAAATCGCACCAGATGGTGGCAGACGAGCTCGATATCCCGCTAGGTACCGTCAAAAGCCGGGTACGCCTGGCATTGAACAAGCTTAAAGTGATTTTGCAGGACCAGAACGTATGACACGGCACCACCCCGACAGCCTGAGCCTGATGGAGTACAGTGCGGGCAACCTCACGGAGCCCCATGCCCTGTGCATCCGTTTGCACCTGGACCAGTGTGCTCACTGCAGAAGCCGGGTAGACACCCTGAACAGCCTGGGCGCCGTGATGATGGCCGAACAGCCCAAAGTCAGTGTGTCTGATACCAGTTTCGAGCAGCTGATGTCCCGTATCGACAGCGCGCCGGAGCCGGTTTCCCCAATCGCAGAAGCGCCGCGCATGAGCCCGCTGCAGAAGCTGCTGGGCGACGACATCAACGACCTGCCCTGGAAACGTCAGCTGGGTGATGTCAGCGTGCTGGACATCACCGAGAAGTTCCCCGGCCAGGGCGAACGTGTGGTGCTGCAAAAACTGGTAGCAGGTGGCAAGGCTCCGGCCCACACCCACCGCGGCACTGAAACCACCATCGTGCTGCAGGGTGCTTTCTCGGACCAGAAAGGCGTGTTCAATCAGTGGGACTTCGTCGTGCTGAACGAGGAAGACGAACACAAACCGGTAGCCGTTGGCTGCGAAGACTGCATTACCCTGTCGGTTCTGAGCGCACCGCTGAAGCTTACCGGCACCTTTACCCGCCTTCTGAACCCGTTTATTCGATGACCTTTACCGCCGCAGCCCGTCTGCGGCGGCTTTTTCCCCGCTTTTACCAAGGCAAGTCGCTGCCATCCCAGCTGATAAAGCGGCCGTTATCATGCTCCTGCAAGGCTTCAATAACCCGGAACAGATTGTCTGCCGTGCCCTCAGGCTCGTGCACCGTCAGGTTCGCCAGAGACTGGCTGAACGGTTCACTCAGCCCCGACCGGGTGGTTCCCGGATGCAGCGCCACGCAGGCTACAGGCCGATAACGCCGGGGCAGCTCCACCGACAGGTTTTTCACCAGCATATTCAGCGCCGCTTTCGAGCAGCGGTAGCCATACCAGCCACCCAGGTGATTATCGCTGATGGAACCCACCTTGGCTGAAATGGCAGCAACACGGGTTAGCTGCGGCCCCCGGAACCAGGGCGACAACGCCTGCACCAGAAGCCCGAATCCGACACAGTTCACCTGGAAGGCCCTGGCCAGATTGTCTGCGTCCAGGTCCTCAAGGCGCTTTTCCGGAAACATCCGGTCATCGTGCAACAACCCGGCGGCGTAGATCAGCCGGCGAATGCCGCCGGAATCCACCAGCGTTTGTGCCAGTTCATCATCCACCTCCAGCGGCACTGCAGACTCCGCATCCCAGGGCCGAAGGTGCAGTCCTGGCGGCTTCCCCATCGCTTCCGCTGCCTTGGCCTGGTTCCGGCACAGACCGATCACCGGTTGCTCCGGAAACTCATCCAGATACTTCAAGGCCAGTGCCTGGCCAATTGCACCTGATATACCGGCAATGATGGTTGCCATTCCACTCTCCCCTGTTGTCATCAGAATTGTGATGAAGGTTGTGATCAATCCGATTCATTCCAACCATACGAAAAAACCATCCAATCGGGCTCGCCTGCAGCAAACCAAAACATTCAAACAGCCGTATGAATGACCACATCGACTTTGTACCCACCGTGCAAGGCGAATACCGGTAGCCCGAGCTACCCACCGATAACAGGAGAGAGTCCATGCAATATCAGGCACCTGCCAATGATCTTCGCTTTTTGCTGTTTGATGTCCTTGGTGCAGACAAGCTGCGCGAACTGGAAAAATACGCCGATGCCACGCCCGACCTGATCTCGGCCGTGATCGACGAAGCCGGCAAACTGGCCGCGGAAGTGATCCAGCCCACCAACCAGGTTGGCGATCGCCAGGGCTGCAGCTACGACCCGGAGACCAAGCTGGTCAAAACCCCGGATGGCTTCAAGGCCGCTTACGACAAATTCGTGGAAGGTGGCTGGACCGCACTGGACGCACCCATCGAGTTCGGTGGCCAGGGCCTGCCCCACACCCTGAAATTCGTGGTAGACGAAATGGTGTGCTCCACCAACCTGTCGCTGGGTATGTATCCGGGCCTGACCCACGGCGCCATCAGCGCCCTTTACGCCCATGGCTCCGACGAGCTGAAGCAGACCTACCTGGAAAAACTGATCTCCGGTGAGTGGACCGGCACCATGTGCCTGACCGAGCCCCAGTGCGGCACCGATCTGGGCCTGATCCGCACCAGGGCAACCCCGAACGACGACGGCAGCTACGCCATCGAAGGTACCAAGATCTGGATTACCGGCGGCGAACACGACCTGGTCGACAACATTGTGCACCTGGTACTGGCCAAGCTGCCGGGCGCACCGGATACCACCAAGGGCATTTCCCTGTTTGTGGTGCCCAAGTTCCTGCCGGATTCCGGCGAGCGCAACCCGGCCCTCTGTGGTGGCCTTGAGCACAAGATGGGCATCAAGGGTTCCGCCACCTGCGTGATGAACTTCGAAGGCGCCAAGGGCTGGCTGGTGGGCGAGCCCAACAAGGGCATGAGCGCCATGTTCACCATGATGAACGAAGCCCGTCTGATGGTGGGCATGCAGGGCCTGGGCCTGGCGGAAATGGCTTACCAGGAGAGCCTGGCCTTCGCCAAAGAGCGTCTGCAAAGCCGCTCCCTGAGTGGCCCGAAGAATCCCGACGGCCCGGCAGACCCGATCATTGTGCACCCGGATGTACGCCGTATGCTGATGCGTCAGAAGGTACTGAACGAAGGCATGCGTGCCCTGGCACTGTTTACCGGCCACCAGCTGGATCTCTCCGTGGCACACCCGGACGAAAAGGTGCGTGAAAACGCCGATGACCTGGTGCAACTGCTGACGCCGGTGGTCAAAGCCTTCCTGACCGATGAAGGCTACAACAACGCCAACTGGGGCCAGCAGGTGCTGGGCGGCTCCGGCTTCACCCAGGACTGGCCGCTCGAGCAACTGGTGCGTGATGGCCGGATCGCCCGCATCTACGAAGGCACCAACGGCATCCAGGCCATGGACCTGGTGGGCCGCAAGCTGGCCCTGAAAGGTGGCCAGCTGGTACGCGCCCTGTTTGCCGAGCTGACCGGCTACCTGAAGGACAACCCGGAAGCACCCCACCGGGAAGAACTGAAAGGCGCCATCAAGGGCCTGGAACAGGCCACCCTGTGGCTGGCCCAGAACGCTCCGAAAGACCCGGAGCAGGCCGGAGCCGCAGCCACCCCGTACCTGCGGTTGATGGCCCTGACCGTGATCGGTTACCTGTGGTCACGGATGGCGGGCGTTGCCGGCCAGCAACTCGAAGCCGGCGAAGGCAACAAGCCATTGCTGGAAAGCAAGCAGGCCTCGGCCCGCTTCTACTTCGAAAAGCTGATGCCGGAAACTGACTGGCTGCTGAAAGACATCCAGAGCGGAAAGGACAGCCTGATGTCGCTTTCCGATGAGCACTGGGTGGCCTGACGGGCCATAAATGCCGGCCAGACCAAAAATCTGGCCGGAAATGACCGGTAAATGTCCATTCATGACCTTTATCAAGACATGTTTCCGGTCAATAATGAATACGTTGATTAGTGTCTCTGAACTAGTCCAACCCGCCTCCTTGTGAGGTTGGCACCTTCTTGAAGCCGCGCTTTGCGCGGCTTTTTTTGTGGATTTTTCTCCATCCAGTCATCAACGGGTACAATAGTGCCTTTCATGCGACACTCCCGCGGAGACTGAATGACCGGCGACGACTACGCTTTCCGCTTCGGCGGCATAGAGCGCCTCTATGGCCGCAAAGCCCTGAACGCTTTCCGCAATGCCCACATCGCCATTGTCGGCCTCGGCGGCGTTGGCTCCTGGGCAGCGGAATCCCTGGCTCGCAGTGGCCTTGGCACGATTACACTGATTGATATGGACGACATCTGCGTGTCCAACACCAACCGCCAGTTGCACGCATTGCAGGGCCAGTATGGCCGCACCAAGACCGATGCCATGGCTGAGCGGCTTCGGGCCATCAACCCCCAGGCGGATATCCGGGTGCACTTCGGGTTCCTGACCACTAAAAACGTGGCCGACCTGATTACCGAAGACATGACCGCGGTGGTGGATGCTATCGACAGCGTGAAGGCAAAAGCGGCGCTGATTGCCCACTGCCAGAGGCGCAAGATTCCGATTGTCTGTGCCGGCGGTGCCGGTGGCCAGATGGACCCGACCCAGATCCAGGTGGCCGACCTGAGCAAGACCACCCAGGATCCATTGCTGGCCAAGGTTCGTAATATGCTGCGTCGGGAATACGGCTTTTCACGAAATCCCAAGCGGCGTTTTGGCATTGAGGCCGTATACTCTCTGGAGCAGCTGACTTATCCGGCGGCCGATGGTGAAGTGTGCCTGCAGAAGCCGGCCACAGACGGCCCGGTGAGGCTGGATTGTGCCTCGGGTTTTGGCGCCGCCAGCCCGGTAACCGCCAGCTTCGGATTCTTTGCCGCGTCCCGGCTGCTGAACAGAATTGCACGCAAAGCCAATCTTTAATTAACCAACCGGAACCCGCTTATGGCCATTAGCACCACCCTGATCCTCGCAGGTATCGGCGTTACCTCCCTGATTTGCCAATGGGCTGCCTGGCGGGTTCGTATGCCGGCCATCCTGTTTCTGCTCGCTGGCGGCATCATCGCCGGCCCGGTGACGGGCTTTCTGCATCCGGAAGATATCTTTGGCGATATCCTGTTTCCGATGATTTCGCTTGCGGTGGCCATCATTCTGTTCGAAGGCAGCCTGACGCTCCGGTACGAGGAAATCAAAGGCCACGGCAAGATGGTGCGCAACCTGATCCCGGTCGGCACCATTGTTACCTGCATTATCGGCACCCTGGCCGCCCGCTGGATCCTGGAGGTGTCCTGGGAAGTGGCCCTGTTGTTTGGCGCCATTTCCGTGGTAACCGGGCCAACGGTGATTGCACCGCTGCTACGGGCGGTGCGGCCCACCTCCAAGCTGGCCAATATCCTGACCTGGGAAGGCATTATCATTGACCCGGTCGGCGCCCTGCTGGCGGTGCTGGTGTTCGAAGGAATTGTGTCCTGGGGCCAGGGCAATGTCTTCAGCCACTCCCTGTATATTTTCGGCAAAACCCTGCTGGTGGGTTTCCTGATCGGCGCGGCAGCCGGTTACCTGAATGGCCTGGTGCTTCGCAAGCACTGGATTCCCCAGTACCTGCACAATGCCGGCACGCTGACCTTCATGCTCGGTGTGTTTGCCATTTCCAACGAGATGGCCCATGAGTCCGGCCTGTTGACCGTGACGGTAATGGGCATCTGGATGGCCAACATGAAACAGGTGCCGATCGACAGCATCCTGGAGTTCAAGGAATCCCTCAGCGTACTGCTGATCTCGGCCCTGTTTATCATCCTTGCCGCCCGGGTAGAATTTACCGCCATTGCCGACCTGGGCTGGGGCCTGGTGGCAGTGCTGGCCTGCCTGATGCTGGTGGCCCGGCCTGCCAGTATCTTTCTGTCGGCCATCGGTACGTCCCTCACCTGGCGAGACAAACTTTACCTGAGCTGGATTGCACCCCGGGGTATCGTGGCAGCTGCTGTCTCCGCCCTGTTCGCTTTCCAGCTGGAACGGATCGGCTATGAGAGCGCCGGCGTGCTGGTGCCCTTGGTGTTCATGCTGATCATTACCACGGTGGTGATCCAGAGCCTGACGGCGCGGCCGGTCGCCAAGCTGCTGGGCGTACAGGAACCGCCGGCCCATGGCTTCCTGATTCTGGGTGCCAACCCGGTAGCCCGCCTGATTGCCCAGGCCCTGAAAAAACACGAAATTCCGGCCATGCTGACCGATACCAACTGGGAAAACGTGCGCCAGGCCCGCATGGAGAACCTGCCGGTGTATTTCGGCAACCCGGCCTCGGAACATGCTGCAAAACATATGGACCTGACCGGCATCGGCAACCTGCTGATCCTGTCGCCGTACAAACAGATGAACAGCCTGGCCACTTATCACTTCCTGGACTGGTTCGGCGAGCACTCGGTATTCGGGTTGACGGAAGGCGACCAGGACCAGCGCGCCCGCCTGCAAACCGCCGGCAAGGTGCAGCAGACCCGGGGTCTGTTTGACGGTGTGAGCTATGCCAAGCTGGCCAGCCTGGTGAGCCAGGGCTATACGGTGAAGACCACCCAGCTGAGCGAGGAGTTCAGTTACGAGCAGTTCTTGAACCAGTACCAGAACGAAGCCCTGGTGCTGTTTGTGATGGACGGGCGGGAACACATCCATCCGGTGAAAGCGATGGATGACCTGGAACCGGAAGACGACTGGGTTCTGATCAGCCTGGTGCCACCACAGCCCCAGAAGGAACGGAAAGAGCGGGCATCCGATACCGACGACCAGAAGGCCGCCAGCAACGGAGAGCAGCAGGCCTGACGGCCTGCTGAATCCAGCGGGGGCAGATCAGCGGCAGTCGAGCACCAGCTTGCCCCGCACGTGGCCTGCTTCCAGGAGGTCGTGGGCGTCGCGAGCCTGCTCGAGCGGGAATACCCGGTCAACGTGCACCCGCACATCGCCGTCTTCGATCAGCTCGGCAATTTCTTCCAGGTGGAAAACGTCCGGCCGGGTTTTCATACCATGGGCTCTTACGCCCATGGCTTCCGCGGCACTGACCACCTCATCGGCGGTCACCGTGGGAATGGTCACCAGCACACCGGATTCCGACAGGGTCTGCAATGACCGCTTGCCGGTTTCACCACCGATCAAATCCAGCACCACATCCAGTCCGTAGCACTCGTCCGCAATGTCGGTGGTGTGGTAATCAATCACTTCATGCACGCCCAGCTCGGCCAGGAAGTCCCGGTTGCTGGCAGACGCCGTGGCAATCACATGGGCACCGCGCTCCAGGGCGAACTGCACGGCAAAGTGGCCAACGCCTCCAGCCCCGGCGTGGATCAGAATCTTCTGCCCGGACTCCAGCCCGGCCACTTCAAACAACGCCTGCCAGGCCGTCAGCGCCGCCAGCGGCACGCCCCCTGCGGTAACCAGGTCCAGCTCTTCCGGCACGATGGCCAGTTCGTCAGCCCGGGCCACGGCATACTGTGCATAGGCCCCGCCAGATTCGGCAAAGCCGATCATGCCCATCACCCGGTCCCCGGGTGCCAGGGTGGTCACGTCATCAGCCACGGCCACGACTTCACCGGCGGCATCGTAGCCCGGGGTCCATGGCATACGGCCTTCGATCTGCGTGGCGACAAAACCCAGGCCTTTGCGGGTTTTCCAGTCGATGGGGTTCAGGCCGGCGCCGTGGACTCGAATCAACACTTCGCCTCCGGCGGGCACAGGTACCGGAGACTCCGTTACCTGCAGAACATCACTGCCCCCAAACCGGTCATAGACCACGTGGCGCATCGGCACAGCGTCAGTTGCTTCAGAGGATTCCATGGGTGTCTCCAGACAACAATGAGTCAAGCGCCTGAACAGGCGCGCAGTTTCAGCTTCAGACTAGCAGAATTTCACCCGGCGGGCTTTATAGGGGCAAACCACGACCACCCGGCACCAGGGCACCGGAGAGGATTTCGGCAAAGGCTTTCGGTGCCCGGGACGGCCGCTGGCTCTTCATATCCACGCAGGCATGGGTTGAAAGCCCCCGCAGCAGGGTTTTGCCATCGGCCACGCGAATCAGCTGGAACTGACGGGCCGAGCGGAACCGGCCGTCCCAGTCCGTCAGCCAGGTACCCAGCACCAGCTCGTCGCCGGCATTGGCAGACAACAGGTAATCCACCTCGGTGTGGGTGATGGCCATGGCCTTGCCGGTTTCTTCGTGCAGGGCCCAGGTCATCCCCAGGCTTTCGATGTGGGCCCAGCTGACGTCTTCCATCCAGCGCACGTAGACCACGTTATTGGCATGGCCGAGGCGGTCGGTGTCTTCTTCCCGCACGGTGATGGGCAGGATGAACGGATCCGGCAGATCCCAGTTGTGTGCTTCTGATTCGCTCATGGCTGTTTCATCGCTCAAGGCTGCTCCCCCAGACCGGAAATAGCCTGCAAAGGTAGCCGGCCGATGCGGTCATTGTGAAGTGAACCAAAGTATAGAAAGCCGTTGTGCGGGTTCACCGAGGTGATTTCCTGCAAATGGCTGCCGGTGGTGTCGTGCAGGCTGGTGAGCATACGGCCGCGGTCATTAAAGGCCACTACCAGGCCGTATTCCTCCGGCTCGGGCTGGAAGCCAGCAGGCAGGCGAGCAACCAGGTTCTTCATCCAGGGCCGGCGGTGCATGGCGTCCACCTGGGGGTTACGCAGGGTCGGGAAGGCAACCCAGTAACGGCCCTGTTCATCCACGGCCAGGTTGTCCGGGAAACCGGGCAGGTTGTCTGCAAACACTTCGGTACGGCCGGCTTTTGGGCCGTTGATCCAGTATTTCAGGATGCGGTATTTCCAGGTTTCATTTACCAGCAGGTAGTCACCATCCGGAGATACCGCCACGCCATTGGCAAAATACAGGTTACGCAGCAGTACTTCGGTTCTGCGGGTTTTCGGGTTGTAGCGCAGCAAGCGACCGTGGGGGCGCATTTCCAGCAGGTCCAGGATGTAATCCGGCTGGCGGAAGCGGGAGCTGGCATCGGTAAAGTAGATACGACCATCCGTGGCGACAACCACATCGTCGGTAAACCGGAACGGTGTGCCTTCAGCTTCCCGGGTAAGCACGGTAATCTCACCGTCCGGCGCTATCGACAGCAAGCCCTTCCAGGCATCCGCCACAATCAGGTTACCCTGGCGGTCAAACACCATGCCCAGTGGCCGGCCTTCGGTCTGCAGCCAGGTTTCCACCCGGCCGTCAGGAAATACCCGAACGATTTTGCCGTCCTGGGTGCCGGTATAGAGCACGCCGTTGGCATCCACCGTGGTGTCTTCCGGGCCGTACACCTGGCCCCGGGCCAGCAGCTCGGCCTGTCGCAGCTGGTTATTGGGCGCCAGGATTCCGGTCAGGGCCGGAGGCTCGGGCGGCTCCCAGGCCTTGCTGTCGACAGGAGATGGTGTCAGCAGAAAACTGCCCACCAGCACAAAGAGCACCAATATTGCGGCCAGTAACCATTTCATCATGCACGCCCGATCCGTTTTATGATTCTTCGTTTGGGACCACTCACCTTAGCAGACATCCACCGGTTACCGGCAATGGCCGCATCACACCTTACTGTTCCAGAAACCGCCGGCACAGGGTGGCGAAGGTATCGGCTTTTTCGGCGTGCAGCCAATGGCCGGTGCCTTCGATAATTTTCAGTTCGGCGTTCGGAAACAGGCGGCGGATGGTGTCCTGGTGTTTTTCCTGGATGTAGGCGGAGTCTGCGCCCTTGATAAAGAGCACCGGCCCTTCAAACGGGCCATCACCTTCCGGTGCGTCCGCCAGGTTCTGGTAGCAGGCATCGATCACCGGCAGGTTCAGGCGCCAGCGGAAGATGATATCGCTGTCGGTCTGTTCTTCGGCCGGAATACGCTCCAGGTTCTTGAGCAGGAACTGCCGCACACCGGGGATTTCCACGAATTCTGCCAGCCGTTCGTCTGCCTGTTTTCGGGATTTGACCCCGGTCAGGTCGAGGCTTTTCATACCTTCGAGGATGTCGTCATGGCGGGGGTGGTAGGTCACCGGGGCAATGTCCGCCACGATGATGGCTTTCACCCGCTGCGGATAACTCAGGGCCACCTGCATGGCCACCTTTCCACCCATTGAGTGGCCCAGAATAGTAGCCTGCTCCAGCCCCTGAGCATCCATGTAAGCCACGATATCGGCGGCCATAGCCGGATAGTTCATTTCATCGCTGTGGGGAGAACTGCCGTGGTTGCGCTCGTCCAGCGCGTGAATCTGCCAGTTATCTTCCAGCCGGCGGGCAATGCCGCCCAGGTTCTCGAGGGATCCGAACAATCCGTGCAACAGGATCAGCGGCTCTCCCTGGCCGGAAATACGGTGATTCAGTTCAACGCCCATACGCAGGCAACCTCCGGTTATCTGAATGAACCGGATACACTACCACCGCCAGTGCACGGGGCAAGGGAAAATTCAGGCAGAAAAAAGCCGGGCAAAGGCCCGGCTAAATGGTCACAGACATTACGACTGAGAAATCAGCAATAGAAGATGCTGTCCAGATATTCAGCCAGCGCCACGATGTTTTCGCGCTCGCTCTGGGTACGGGGAACAAAGATTTCCTGTGTCATACAACACCTCCAATTGGCGTTATGGCTACTTCAACCTGATGCCACACATGCTATCGTTTAAGGTGTTGATACCCGTTGACCAGCTGTGCCAATCGTTTGACATTTTGTATCAGCCTGAACCGAACCGCGGAGCCAGCGAACACCATGCATCCCCAAGCGGATCCAGCAACAACGCCCCATGTGGCGGCCTCCAGCACCCTTGCACTGGTGCATTACCTCGAAAAGTGGGGCCTGCTGGACCGTGCCCGGGTGGAAGACATCGCAGGGGTACGTCTGGAAGAACTGGATGACCCGGACCTGCGCATTCCCGCCAGCATTCACTACCAGCTATGGGAACTGGCCGAGCAGCTGACCGCAGACCCGGGCGTAGGCCTGCACGCGGGACAAGTGATCGACCCGGAACGCATGGGGCTGGTAGGCCATGTGTTCTTCAATTGCGACACCCTGGGGGAAGCCGTTGTCCAGTACGTAAGGCTGCACCGACTGATCAACGAATCGGTGACGCTCAGCTTCGAGCAGACGCCGGAGCAGGCCATTCTGACCTGGCAACCGGATAACCCGGCCCACTACTGCCGGCAGGACATGGACCGCACCCTGGCCGCCGCCCTGTGCCGCACCCGGCACTTTATTCATCGGGGCATCGAGGCAGACTGGGTGGAAATTGCCCATCCGGAACCGGATTACGCCGCGGAATACCAGAAGCTGTTCGGCGGCCAGGTCCTGTTCGGCTGTGGCATTACCCGCATGGCCTTTGCCAGCAAGCACCTGGGGCACCGCATTCCGCACCGCAACCCCTATGTGTATTCGGCGGTACTGAAACAGGTAAACGCCGTACTGGCCCGGCTGCAAACCCGCCGGTCATTCAGCCGCAAAGTACGCCGGCTGATCTCCCGGCAAATGGCGACCGACCGTATTGACGCCGACACCCTGGCCAGGCAATGCCACATGAGCCGGCAAACCCTGTACCGCAGGCTGAAAAAAGAAGGCCTGAGCTTCCACGACCTGGTGGAACAGGTCCGCAAAGACAAGGCGCTGCGCTATGTTGCCGACGATCAATATGCCCTGGGCGAAATTGCCTTCCTGCTCGGGTTCTCCGAACTCAGCGCCTTCAGCCGCGCCTTCAAGCGCTGGACCGGCATGGCCCCCGCGCAATACCGGGCCAGGCACCAGGAGGCAAGCGCATGACCGGTGATACCCTGTCCTGGCTCGCCATCCCCCTGGCCTTGCTGTACCTGTCAGCCATCGCCTGCATCTATCGCATTCTCCTGACCTACCGCACCTCCCAGGGTGCCATTGCCTGGATTATTGCCTTGCTGGGCCTGCCCTACCTTGCCGTGCCGGCGTTCCTGCTGTTCGGACGCATCCGCTTTGGCGGCTACGTAAAGGCCCGGCGCATGGGCAACAAGGATTTGTCTGACCTGCTGGACACCTTTGAGAACCAGAGTACGTCGATCGCCAAGCCCGGCGACCGGCACTTCAGCGATGAACTGCAGGTGCTGTGCAAACTCAGCCGGCAGCCGTTTACCAGCGGTAACCGCTGCACGCTGCTGCGGGATGGCGAGGCCACCTTCGAGGCCCTGTTCGAAGCCATGGAACAGGCCACCCACTATATCCTGCTGGAGTTTTACATCGTGCGCTCCGATAAGGTGGGCCACCGGATCAAGGAAATCCTGGAGCGCAAACTGGCGGAAGGTGTGTCGGTGTGGTTTCTGTACGACGACATCGGCAGTGTCTCCCTGTCCCGCCGCTGGCTCAACGAACTGAGCGCCGCCGGGGCACGGGTTGCCTCCTTTGGCGACGGCAACATCCGCCGCCGGCGCTTCCAGATCAACTTCCGCAACCATCGCAAGCTGCTGGTGTGTGACGGCCACACCGGCTTTGTCGGTGGCATCAACCTTGGCGACGAATACCTGGGAACTGCCATGGACCAGGAGCCCTGGCGGGATACCCACTGCCGTATCGAAGGGCCGGCGGTCATCGGCCTGCAACTGGCCTGGCTGGAAGACTGGAACTGGGCCAGCAACGACCGCCCCGAGCTGGAATGGGCGCCGGCAGAGCCACCTCCGGGGCAGCAGGAAGTGCTGGTACTGCCCTCCGGCCCGGCCGACACCTGGGAAACCTGCACCCTGTTTTTCCTGAACTGCATCAACAACGCCCGAACCCGCCTGTGGATCGCCTCGCCCTACTTCGTGCCGGATTTCCAGATCATGAACGCGCTGCAGCTGGCGGCACTGCGTGGCGTGGATGTACGCATCCTGATTCCGGAGAAATCCGACAGCCCGCTGATCCGGGTAGCGGCCTATTCCTACCTGGTGCAGGCCAGCCAGGCCGGCATCGGCATCTATCGTTACCAGCCGGGCTTCATGCACCAGAAGGTGGTACTGGTGGACGACCGCTATGCGGCCCTGGGCACTGCCAACATGGATAACCGCTCCATGCGCCTGAACTTCGAGATCATGGCCATTAACACCCACCCGGAGTTCATCGGGCAGGTAGAGCAGATGCTGGAAGACGACCTGAAACAGTGCCGGCTGATGAGCGAGAGCGACTACCAGGACCGCTCACTTCCGTTCCGCCTGGGCTGTCGTGCCGTACGGTTGCTGGCACCGCTTCTTTGAACTGGTTCTCAGTGCAGGCTTGTGCCAATATGACCGCCCGAAAACCGGCAAGACAACAACCGATACTCCATGACCGCATTCAAACCCCGTGAGACCCTGACCGAGCAGGTCGCCCGCCACATCGAGAACCTGATTGCCTTTGGCCAGCTCCGTTCCGGCGAGCGCATATACGAAAGCGCCATGGCCAAGGAAATGGACGTAAGCCACGGCTCCATCCGCGAAGGCCTGCTGCTTCTGGAAAAACGCCACCTGGTCAGGAACGTACCCCGCAAAGGCGCCTTCGTAACCCCGCTGGACGAGCACTTCGTCAGAAGCCTGTACGAAACCCTGGAGCTGTACCTGACCCACACCGGCCGCAAACTGGTACGGCAGTGGCAGCCCGAAGACATGGCCCGGCTGGAATCACTGCACAGCCAGATGCAGGCTTGCTACCAGAACAACGACCTGATGGCGTTCCTGGAGCTGGGCATCGAGTACACCAAGGCCTCGCTGGCCTACGCAGACAACTACTTTATTGTCTCTGCCATTGAAGACCTGTGGCCATCGGCCAAGCGCTGCGCGTTTGTAGCCTTCCGCCAGGGCGGGAAGCAGGTTCTGGAAGACAACCTGAAGCATATGGAAGAATCGATCCAGGCCATTCGTGACCGGGACGAAGACGCACTGGCTTCGCTGCTGCACAGCTACGCACAACAGCAAAGCGACCAGGTACTGGCGGCGCTGGATCAGTAGAACAGCTGGGTAAACGAGAAGCCGATGTTCAGGTAGGCGGTCCAGTCATCTTCATTGTTGTAGGCACCAGCCAGCTGCACCGGCCCCAGGAAGGTATTCACCCCGGCAAACAGGCTCCAGGACCGTACCAGGCCAGACCAGCGGGCGTCGTCCATGGTGTCCCAGGCGTTACCGGTTTCAAAGCCCACGCCGGCAAACCAGGGCATCACCGGCCCGCCGAATTCCCGCCGGGCATAGGCTGACAGTAACGCCGCGTCGTTACCGGTGATCTCACCCGGTGCATAGGCCGACAACTGCCGGAAGCCACCCAGGCTGGCCGCATTCTCGATACCCGGCTCACCACTGACCACCTGCCGGGTGTACGCCAGGCCAGTGAGGTTGAACCGGCCCCAGGTGCCGGTGCCCAGGAGCATGCCGGTCACCGAATCGAACTCCCGGTCAGAGCCCAGCCCGTCTCGCTCAAAACGGCCCCGGATACCAGCAAAGGCACCGGATTTCGGGTAAAAGGTATCGCTCAGGGAGTCGTGAACCAACTGCACACTGGCGTAGCCCTGATGAACATGGCTGGAAGGTGCCACCGACGCACCCAACTCATCGTCCACTGACGCCAGCCCGCGCACGTAGCCCAGGCGCACCTCACCGTTGCGGCCCAGCTCCATACCTACTGCCAGGTCTATCTGGCGGAAGCCTACATCAATCTCGGCAATCCGCTCGCCATCCTGGTACACGCTGTAATCATCCTGGCGGTATTCCACGCCCAGCACCGCGAACCGGTCATAGCCGTAATCCAGCGGCTGGTACCACTGGGTGCGCACCCAGGGCTGGGTCCCCAGCTGCAGGGCAGTCTGCCACTCGGCCCCCAGCTGGTTCAGTTCGGTCATACGCAGGCCCGCGGCCAGGTTAAAACGGGTGTCGCCGTCAAAGTTGTCTTCGTAGTTCAGGCCAAACGACAGGTAGTTCGGCCCCCAGCTTTTCTCCCGGGCCCGCACCATCAGCACCGGTCCCTCTTCAGACGGGCGCATCGACCAGGACACTGTCTCGTAATAGCCCAGGCCGTAGATGCGTTTCAGGTCATCTTCCAGCTGCTCGACATCCAGTGGCTCACCGGCCTGCTGGCGAATCCGCTCACGCAGGAAATCACTGGCCAGGCGGTCACCCTGGGTGAATTCAATACGGGCGATTAGCCCCGGCTGCCACCTGCCACCTTCGACTGAATCCCGCCAGGCGTGCCAGGCTGGCCCCGAAACCGCCAGCCGGTTCAGTGCAACCGCGTGGTTACGGGCAGCAGTTGCGCCCAGTTCGAAAAGGACCGGGCCGTCAAAAAAGTCAGCAGAGGAGCGCCCCTCCAGGTCCGGCCGGATGAGTATGTCGCGGTCGGTCAGCCGGGCCAGCTGATCGTCGGTATTACGGCGGGTCATCATGGTGGTCAGCTGGCCGACCACCGAAAACGCTTCTTGCATTTCCTCGTTGGTCAGCAGCGAGTCGGTGATATCCACGGCAATGATGATGTCGGCGCCCATGTCACGGGCCACACTGACCGGCAGGTTGTTCGCCACACCGCCGTCCACGAGCAGCCGGCCGTACCGCTCTACCGGCGCGTAGACTCCCGGTATGCTCATACTGGCCCGGATGGCTTCGGCCAGGTTGCCATTGCCGATCACCACTTCCCCCCCGGTTTCCAGGTCCGTGGCCACCGCCCGGAAGGGAATCGCCAGCTCGTCGAAATCCTCCACCAATGCGGCATTGCGAGTCAGCTCGTTCAGGATAAAGCCCAGGTTCTGACCGGTAACCAGCCCGCCACCCAGCCGGATACCGTCCATGCTCATCCCAAGGCCGGGGGTCAGCGGCAAGCGCCAGTCATCCTGTTTACGCCGGACCGGCTTGTATGCCCGACCAGGGTCATCCCGGAAGCTCGACAGCCAGTCCAGCTCGATAAACCGGCGTTCTATTTCCTCCACCGGCATGCCGGACGCATACAGGGCCGCCACGGCGGAGCCCGCGCTGGTGCCCACCACCAGGTCTACCGGCACCTTCATTTCTTCCAGCGCACGCAACACACCTACATGGGCCATGCCCTTGGCGCCGCCGCCACTGAGCACCAGACCCACCTTGGGGCGAACCTCGGGCCGCGACTGGGCCCAGGCTGGCGCTGCCACCATGGCCAGCAACGTCAACGCAATGGCGAACAGCTTCGGGGGGCTCAAGATCGGGCGATCAGTGCTTTTTCTTGTCATCGTCGGCAAGGGAAAGGTGGGAGACATCCGGCACAACCGGCGGCGGAACAACCCGGTCTACGCCAAGGTCGGTGCCCGGCGGCGCCAGAGTCCAGTCGTCCAGGTGCTCAAACATGGGGGCTTCCGCTTCCCGGTGCTCCACCAGAGTGACTCCGGGCGGGTCCAGGCTCAGACTGGAACCAGCCAGGATGTCATCCACTTTTTCACCGGCAACGGGCAGTCGGTCACCGGGTTCCGGTTCGGGCGCTTTACCGGTTCGGGCGGGAGCGTCCTGCGCTGCACCGGTAGCTGCCGGCGCCGGGCTGGCAGGGCATTCTGGTGCCGGCTCCTGCCGGGGCTGCGGGCTGGATGGTGCTGCACCGGCCATCGATTGCACATAGGCCACCATGCCATGCTTTTTCAGAACCGCCTGGTATTTTTCAGCCTGCACCTGCTCAAGCTTGTTGCGGATAACCACCGGCTGACCGCTGAACATGCGGTCCAGCTGCTCGACACTGGCCTTGAACAGGGCCTTTGCGTTATTACGAACCGCAGCAGGGTCGGTGCCCGGCACGCACTCCCCTTTGAACACAAGCTGGAACATAGTTATGCCTCGTTATTTTTCGCAGACCAATGGGCCAATGATAGCTGAAAACCCTTGCCGGAGCAGGCCAGCCTGGTGAGCCGCAAAAAATGCCTGAAGATTGCAAACAATTGAAAAATCCGGAGCTCACCGGAAGAAAATTGCCAAATCCTCTGCAACAATCTAACTCAACAATCTGTTACATTGTGTTACACAGATTTAAGGCGCGACCCAAGGAGAATAACCATGCGTGCCCTGTTGCCATCCCTTGCTTCCGCCACGGTCATCGCACTGACGGCACCCACAGCTCAGGCAGAAAACCTGGACGTTCTGATGAGCGGTGTTTTCACGGACAACGAAGCCACCTACATCGGCTTTGAAAGCATCGAGCGGGAGGACATTCCGGAACTAGCAGCCGTAGACCGCAAATACCTGGTGGTGGACTTCCGCTTTACCGGCCAGGAACCGGCCAGCGAACAGCTTCAGGCCAGCGTACACAAAGTCTGCATGACCCTGCTTAAAGACCGCGACCTGATCCGCTCATTGTCGGATTCCGGTTACGACATGGTGTCGGTTGCCTTCGACCGCCAGTCCCAGTTCGACTGCCTGTAAGCCAGAGCTGCCTCAGCTCTGGCCCAGCAGGTGCGGGAAGGCTTCCAGCGCGGTATTAACAGCGTCCAGGTTGAAGGCTTCCACATCCGACAGCAACTTCTCACCGTACCGGGTCACCGACGGGGATCGATAACGCTGGCCCCACTCGACCACTCTCAGGGCAAAGTCTTTCATCTGTTCCGGGTCGCCACTCTCTCGAACGTCTTGCCACTCGTTACCGAAGTCTTCCGCCAGCTTTTCCCGCAACCAGCCCCGCTCCTGAATGCTCATAGTCTGGGCCAGTAACCGCTCCGATTCTTTCGGCGTACCGTCGTCTTCCACCTGTTCAACGGTAGCCTCCACCCGGGGCAATACCACCGAGAAGGTCGACCCCACGTCCGACTCACTCTCCACCGTCAGCTCGCCGCCCATCATTTCCACCAGTTTACGGCTGATTGCCAGGCCAAGCCCGGTGCCGCCGTAACGCCGGGAGCTCTGGCCTTCCTGTTGTTCGAAGGCGTCAAAAATGCGTTCTTGCTGGTCTGGTGCAATGCCAATGCCGGTATCGGCCACCGTCACCACCAGCCGGTAATACCGGGTTTCGGAGTCTTCCCCGCCCGGTTCGTCCAGCTCGCTGGCCACGGCCCGAACGGTAACCCCACCCTCGTGGGTGAACTTGATGGCGTTACCCACCAGGTTGAACAGCACCTGCCGCAGCCGGGTTTCGTCCAGCATCATGGCTGCCGGCATTTTCTTGCCCACGCTCACTTCCAGGGTAATGCCCTGCTCGGTGGCGCGCAGATCGAAGATGTGGCGGACATCGCTCAATAGCCGGCGCACCGACACAGGGCCAAAGTCCAGGCGCATCTTGCCGGCTTCAATCCGGGACAGGTCCAGGATGTCGTTAATCAGCATCAGCAGGCTGCGGCTGCCGGCACGGATGGCGTTGAGGTAGTTACGCTGCTGGGGGTCGGTAACCGAGTTATACAGCAGGTCACTGTAGCCGATCACCGCGTTCATTGGCGTCCGGATTTCATGGGACATATTGGCCAGGAATTCGCTTTTGGAGCGGCTTGCGGCTTCGGCCTGCCGCGCCAGCCGCTCCGCCTCCAGCTTGGCTGCCCGCAGCTCGTCTTCACTGCGCCTCAGGGCATTCTCCGACCGGATCCGCTCGTCGACTTCCAGCGACAGCTTTCGGTTCCAGTACAGGAAGATCAGCACCACCACGATGGCAATCAGGATAATCCGGCGCACCACGGTGTAGTCGGCTTCCTGCTCGATATCCAGGTGAATCCAGCGGTTGTAAACTGCCTCGGTTTCCGATGCCGGCAAACCACTCAGGGCCTTGTTCAGTATCCGGTGCAGTTGCTGGGCCGACTGGCCCACGGCTAACCGCAGGTCGTACTGGTACGGGGTAATGCTGGTAATACGCAGATTGGTCAGCCCCAACCGGGCGACGGTGTAACTGACCGCCGGGATGTGGGTCACCATCACGTCCAGGTCGCCGTTAGACAGCGCCAGCAAGCCTTCTTCTACAGTTTGCTGCGGATAAATATCGAGGTTCGGATGATTGATCAGCAGGTAATCATGGCTGGCCTGGCGATTGACCACCCCTACCCGCTCGTCACGCAACTCCCGCAAATCCCCGATAAACCGCCCGGTGTCCCGAATCGCCAGGGCAATGGGCACGTTCACATAGGCCCGGGTAAACAGGAAATCCTGCTCGGTACGGGGTGTTCGGGACATGCCTGGCAGGACATCCACTTCACCGGATTTCAGCTGTTCTTCCGAGGCACTGCGGCTATCCACCGGAACATATTCAAAGCGGATGTCCAGGTCCTGCTCCAGGCGCTTGAGCAGGTCGACCACCAGCCCGGCCGGCCGGCCGTCCTGCTGAAATTCGAAGGGCGGCCAGTCTGACCGGACGCCCACCTTCAGCCCGGGATTGGCTTTCAGCCAGGCCCGCTCGGAGCTGCTCAGGGACTGGTTACCGGCGTCCATCTCCGGTGCGCTGGCCTGCAGCCAGGACTGCCGGATGCTGCGATGTTCCTGGTGGCCGAGGGCGGTGATGGCGCGGTCGAACACCCGGAACAGGTTGGCTTCTTCGATGGGCACCTGCAGCACGACATCCACCTCCCGGTGGTCGAGCAGCAAGGACAGGCCAACGCCGTTGATCATTGCCGATTCCAGGTAGTCGGACACCACCGGCACCGGCCCCAGAAACGCATCCGCCTTGCCCGACAGCAGCAGGCTGACAGCTTCGCCAAGATTGGCCGCCGGCACCGGGGTAAAGTTGTTCACCGGGTCCAGCAGCGGGTACTGGTTGGGGTCGTCACCGACAATGGCCACCCGACTGCCTTCAAGGTCTGACGGGCCGCGGATTGCCGCCGCTCCGGCGTTCACAAAGACCCCATAGGTGAGCGACATCAGCGGCGCCGTATGGCGCACGCCCGGAATCACCGGGGCATCGGGAATGCGGGTCGTCAGGATGATATCCGGCTCGGGCTGGTTACCGGAGCCATCCAGGAGTTCCGGCTCCACCAGCACCCCCAGCTTGTTTTCAATCCGCTGCAGGTAATCGATCCAGATACCCGCCAGGGGGCCATCGCCGGTATCGAACACCAGGGGTACCTGGCTGTGGCCGATGCCCACCCGGAAGCTGTCCTGCTGCTCCAGCCACTCCAGGTCTTCCACGCCCAGCACCGGGTCCGGCGCAGCCAGTGGCGGATCTGCCAGCGCGGCCCCTTGAAATACCAAAAACAGCAGGCAGAACAATAACTGTGAAACAGACTTCACTGGATATCCTCGGCGGGTCCACTACATTTCAGGAAACCATACCCGTAAACGGGGTACATTGCATTTTGCCAACCCATCACAGAGGGCACTTCCATGGACACCAGCAAACATAGCCTGAGCACCCTGTTCGAACAACTTGGCATGCCGGCAGACAAAGCCAGCATCGAAGACTTCATTGGCCGTCACTCGCCACTGCCCTCGGAAATCGCACTGCAGGATGCCCCGTTCTGGTCCGAGGCCCAGTCCCACTTCCTGGAGGAAGGCCTGGAAGAAGACAGTGACTGGGCAGAAATCATTGACGAGCTCGATGCCATGCTGAGGCACTGACGCCCGGTTTCAACTCTCGCCGGAACCCGCCCCCCCGCGCCGGCGCCTGGCCCGGGGATGGCTCTGGTCATAGACCCTGGCCAGGTGCTGAAAATCCAGGTGGGTATACACCTGGGTGGTTGCGATATCGGCATGGCCCAGCAATTCCTGCACGGCCCGAAGGTCACCACTGGATTCCAGCATGTGGCTGGCAAAGGAGTGCCGGAGCAGGTGCGGGTGCAGGCGCTGGTCGGCCCCCTGCAACACACCCCAGCGGGCCAGCCGGGCCTGGATGCTGCGCCGGCTCAGGCGGTCACCCCGCTGGCTGACAAACACTGCAGGCTCGCCTTCCGGTGCCAGTGACGGCCGTAGTGCCAGCCAGTTGTTCAGGGCCGTTACCGCCTTGCCGCCCACCGGCAGAATCCGCTCCTTGTTGCCCTTGCCCAGCACCCGCACCTCCCGGCCTTTGAGGTCCAGAGAGTGCAGGTCAAGCCCGGCCAGTTCGGCCAGCCGCAGGCCGGAGGAATACATCAGTTCGAACATCGCCAGGTCCCGCACTTCCAGGGGATCGTCCGGGTTTACTTCCAGCAACTGGTTAACCTGGTCGACATCCGCCACTTTCGGCAACCGGCGGCCGGTTTTCGGAGCCCGGATATCCAGCGCCGGGTTATCCCGGGCCAGGCCTTCCCGGAGCAGATACTGGTAGAAGCGACGAATAGAAGATAGATGGCGGGCAATGCTGCGGCCACCAAGGCCGCTTTTGCTGAGATGAGCAACATACCGGCGGACTTCGTGGCTGGACAGGTCCGCCCAGTGCTTGCACCCGGCCGCTGTCAGCCAGAGTGCCAGGCGTTGCAGGTCACGCTGATAATTGTCGCAGGTACGGGCAGAGTGCCGCTTTTCCGACTGCAGGTGGCGGATAAAGCCCGACAGCGGCAGTGCCAGGTCCACAGACGGTGGGCCGGACTCGCCGGGGCCAGCCTCCAAGGTCACCCCCGACCGCTTTCCACCGCCAGGTCAGACACCGGTTCGCCGGAACCATGGCGTTTGAGCATGGGCGGCAGCAGGCGGCTCAGGGTATCGCTGATATAACTCAGGAACAGCGATCCCATGCTCTGGTCAAAATAACCCGGCTCGCAGCTACCCACCGCAAACACCCCGACCAGGCCTTCATGGCGCAGCGGCATCAGGGCGACCGAGGCGATCGGTTCGTCCCGGTCCGGGAACAGGAATTCCCGCTCTTTCTCCCGGAACTGTCCGCACACCGCCCGCTCACCATCCAGCAGGCTACCCAGTCGTTCCCGGGCCAGGCCGGCATTGACAACATGCAGGGCACCCTGGCCCGAGCCGGGCAATTCCTCATTGCTGCACAGCAAGACAGACGCGGCATCCAGCCCGAAATCACTGCGGATACTGTCATCGATAGCCGCCGCCATGTCGTTCAGGTTACGGGCTTCGATCACCTGCAGCAGCAGGCGCTTGCTCTTCTCGAACAGGCGGTCGTTATGACGGGCAATGGAGACCAGCTCGACCAGCTCCCGGCGCAGGGTATCCCGCTGCTCACGGAACAGATGAACCTGACGCTCCACCAGGGAAATCGCACGGCCACTGTCGTGAGGCAGGGTCAGGGTGCGCAGCAGTTCATCCTGGTCGACAAAGAAATCGGGGTTGTCGCGTAGATAATCCGCTACCTGCTCACGGGTGAGCTGTGCGACCTTCTGGTGGGCCGTTTGTTCTGCCATCGTGTTC
Organism: Marinobacter sp. ES-1; assembly: GCF_000475255.1. Lineage (NCBI taxonomy): Bacteria > Pseudomonadati > Pseudomonadota > Gammaproteobacteria > Pseudomonadales > Marinobacteraceae > Marinobacter > Marinobacter sp. ES-1. The sequence continues at coordinate 46,923 of NZ_AXBV01000001.1, read as the reverse complement.
TCCTGATCTGTCAGGATTTTGTTTTAGGGCTGCGAGGGCCTTTTCGGCGGCGGGGCGGAGCCTCGCCCGGCAGTCGTAACTGGCCTTCAAATACGGTTGTCGCAGGGCCTTCCATCATAACAGGGGTACCCTCACCCTGCCATTCAATCACCAGACGCCCGCCACGCAGCTCCACATCTACCCGGGTATCCAACAAGCCGCGTAACTGGCCGGCAACCACCGCTGCACAGGCACCACTGCCACAGGCCAGGGTTTCCCCGGAGCCCCGCTCAAACACCCGGAGCCGGGCATGGCTGCGGTCCACAACCTGCAAAAAACCGATATTGGCCCGTGCCGGGAACCGCGGATGCTTCTCCAGCGCCGGCCCCAGGCTGGCTACCGGCGCGGTGTCCACATCGTCCACCACCAGCACGCCGTGGGGATTGCCCATAGACACCGCGGACAATTCAATCTGCTGGCCGTCCACCTCGACCGTATACACGGTTTTCTGGCGGTCAGCGGCAAAGGGAATGGCAGGCGGGTTCAGTTCCGGCACGCCCATGTTCACCATCACCATGCCGTCTTTGCCGATTTTCAGTTCAATCACGCCCTTGGCAGTCTGCACCCGAACCACCCGTTTGTTGGTCAGGCGCTGATCCCGCACAAAGCGGGCAAAACAGCGGGCGCCGTTGCCGCACTGCTCCACTTCCGAGCCGTCGGCATTGAAGATCCGGTAGCGGAAGTCGACATCCGGTAATCCGGGTGGCTCCACCACCAGCAGCTGGTCAAAGCCAATGCCAAAGTTGCGGTCGGCCAGCTCCCGGATCATTTCCGGGCGCAGGCGAAACGGCTGGCTGATGGCATCCACCACCATGAAATCATTGCCCAGGCCGTGCATCTTGGTGAACCTCAGCAGCGGCCCCTGATTCCGTCTTTGCTGGTTCATCTCCGGTTCCCCGCTCATTCCGGCAGACAACTTTCAGGAGCCAGCTGGTCTTCCAGGGTTTCCCGGCGCCGGACCACATGTACCTTGTCACCATCCACCATCAGCTCGGGCGGGCGGTTACGGGTGTTGTAGTTGGAGGCCATCACAAAGCCGTAGGCACCGGCGGAACGCACGGCCAGCAGGTCACCGGCCTGCAGACACAGCTTGCGGTCCTTGCCCAGGAAGTCCCCGGTTTCGCACACCGGGCCTACCAGGTCCCAGGCCTTTTCTTCACCATCCCGGTGCGGCTGTACCGGGATGATCGCCTGCCAGGCGCTGTACAGGGCCGGGCGGATCAGGTCGTTCATGGCGGCATCGATGATGGCAAAGTTGCGGTGTTCGGTGCACTTCAGGAATTCCACCCGGGTCACCAGGATACCGGCGTTGGCGGCAATCGAGCGGCCCGGTTCCAGAATCAGCTCCAGCTGACGATCGCCCATACGCTCGGCCAGGGCTTTCACATAGTCCGCCGGCTGGGGCGGCTGCTCTTGGTCATAGGTAACCCCCAGGCCGCCGCCCATATCCAGGTGGCGAATGCGGATGCCTTGCTCCGCCAGCGCATCAATCAACGCCAGCACGCGGTCCAGTGCATCCAGGAACGGCGATACAGAGGTCAGCTGGGAGCCGATGTGGCAGTCCACGCCGTGGATGTCCAGGTTCGGCAGGCTGGCTGCCCGCGCATAGACCCGGGGCGCCTCGGCAATGTCGATGCCGAACTTGTTCTCTTTCAGGCCGGTGGAAATGTATGGATGAGTGCCGGCATCGACATCCGGGTTCACCCGCAGGGAAACCGGCGCCTTCACACCCAGCTCGCCGGCCACCTTGTTCAGGCGGTCCAGCTCGGTATCGGACTCTACGTTGAAGCAACGAACGCCCGCTTCCAGCGCCCGCTTCATTTCCCATTCCTGCTTGCCCACGCCGGAAAACACCACTTTTCCGGCCTCGCCACCAGCCCTGAGCACCCGTTCGAGCTCACCGGCCGAGACAATGTCGAAACCGGCACCAAGCCGGGCCAGCACATTGAGTACAGCCAGGTTGCTGTTGGCTTTCACGGCGTAGCAAACCAGGTGTGGCCGGCCAGCCAGAGCGTTGTCGTAGGCTTTGTAATGGCGCTCCAGGGTAGCCCTGGAATAGACATAGGCGGGCGAACCGAAGCGCTCGGCAATCTGTGCTACGGGGACGTCTTCGGCGTAGAGTTCGCCGTCACGGTAATTGAAATGATCCATGATATTCCTGACTGTTCGGGCAGAATCGGGTTGAGTGGTCAGCTTTCCGGCTTGTCGTCGCTTTGCTGTGTTTCAGTGCTGTTTTCAACCGCCGGCACCGGCGCCTCCCGGTACAGCGGCCCTTTCTGGCCGCAACCGGAAGCCATCAGCGAAACCAGCACCAGGGCCGCCAGCCCCGGCCAGCGCACCTGCTTGACCTGCATACCCAATCCCCTGAGTGAATAATGGGCGAAGTATACCCGACACCCGGCCATTACGGCGAGAGAACCGGCTCCGCCCAGGGCAATCCGATAACCGGGACACCATCCACTTCTTTTCGGGTGAGGAGCCAGTATCATGGGAGCCATTCTGTCATTTACAGCCCTAACGACAATCCGGAGACCCGCAAGGGACAACCGCTGTGAAAGAATTCCTGATCCAACGCTATCGCCAGGACCCGCTGGGCCCCGCCACTCCACCCACGCTGGTACAGATTGATGACACCGGACGGGTTATCCGGGCCGATCGCCATACCGACACCATGTTCGGCTACGAACCGGCGGAACTGATCGGCAAGCCGGTGCAACAGATTCTTGCCTCGCGCCAGGACGACCCCTTTGCACCGGCTAACCGGCACCGGCTGAATGACGGCCAGAAGGTCCTGGTGACCTTCCGCCACAAGGAGGGATTCTTCTTCACGGCGCAGTTGGGCCTGCACACTGAAATGCGGGATTCCGACCAGGCCGCCAGCGCCGAGATCACCCTGCGAGACAGCATCGCCATGGACGGCAGCCTGCTGAAACTGGCAGAGCAGAGCGCCAGGTTCGGCCTGTGGGAACTGGATATCGTCAGCAACGAGATCGGCTGGACCGAAGGCGTTTACCGGTTACTGGAACTACAGCCCGGCACCGGGCTGACGCCCGAGCAGGCCCTATTCTACTGCCAGGCCGGCCAGAACCGGGTCCGGGCTTTGTTCCGCCGCAGCATCCGCACCGGCAAGCCGTTCCGGATTGACCTGTCCATCCTCACCGGCAAACAGAACCCGCAAACCGTCACCCTCGCTGGCGGTACTCTTGGCGACAGCCGGGAACCGCAGCGGCTGGGGGGCGTCATCGTCAATCACAGCGAAGCCATGCGCCACGATGACGAAAAACAACGGGTACGGAGCATTCTGGAAGCCATCGGCAATGCCACCGAAGACCTGGTACTGGCCGTGAATACCCGGCTGGACCTGCTGCACTTCAATAAGCCCTGGGCCCGCCAGTTTTATAAAGCCTTCGGACTGTCCCCTTCTGTCGGCGACAATCTCGGCAAGCTGCTGGACGACTTCCCGAATGAGCGCCGGCTGATCGAACGCCTGTGGCAACGGGCGCTGGAGCGGGACAGCTTTGTTGCGGAGATGCCACTGAACCGTCAGGGCGAAGGCTTTCCGGTGTACGAATTCCACTTCCAGAGCCTGCGCGACCCGCATAACGAAGTGGTTGGCGCAGCCCATGTAGCGAGGGATATCAGTGACCGCCTGAAACGCAACCTGGACGATGACCGGCGCACCCGGTTTGACCCGGTCACCGGCCTGCTCAACCGCCGCGCCTTTCTCGAACACCTTGAGCGGGCCCTTACCCACCAGCACCGGCGCCAGTTCACCGACAGCCTGCTGTTGCTGGACCTGGACAACTTCGAGCAATGCCAGGACAGCGCTGGCAGCGGCGCCTGCGACCGTTATCTGAGAGAGCTGGCGGCCACGCTGGGGCTGCGGGTCCGGCAACGGGATGCCCTGGCCCGGCTGGCCGGCGATACCTTTGCGCTTTACATCGAGAACTGCCCGGAACCCAGGGTACGCAAACTGGCGGATGAAATCCGCGAGCAGATTGCCAGCTTCCAGTTCGACTGGCAGGGCCAGCAGCTGCAAACCACCGCCAGCGGCGGGCTACTGATTCTGGGAGGCGAGCAGCCGGAACATCCGGAGCAGCTGCTGAGCCAGGCCGCCAACCTGTGCCATACTGCCAAGATCTCGGGCCGCGACCGGATTCACGCAGCCCACGCCAGGCATGGTGAACAACCGGCAGGAAGTTCCGACCAGCAACTGGAGCAGCTTCGCAACGCCCTGGACAACAACCACCTGCTGCTGGAATTCCAGTCCATGAAACCGGTGGCCAGCGTCACCTGGGGCGACCACATTGAAATCCTGTGCCGGATTCCGGGTGCCAACCCTGACGACACGCCACTGACACCGAACCAGTTCCTGCCCATCGCCGAACGCTTTGACCTGGTAAAACGCCTCGACCGGCAGGTCATCCGCCAGACCCTCGACTGGCTGGCCCGGCATCCTCTGCTGGAGCCGCGATTGAAGTACTGCGGTTTTAACCTGTCGCTGGCCAGCATCCTGGATGACAGCTTTGCGGAATTCATGGCACAGGCGGTGGCGCCGCTGGCCTACAAGCCGGAGTGTTTCTGCCTGGAAATCCGGGGGGCCCATGCCACCCAGTATCCGGATGAAGTGGCGGTGCTGTGCGATGCCCTGCACCGGGCCGGCTTCCGGGTCGCCCTGGAAGGGGCCGGGGCTTCGGTGGAAAGTTACAGCCTGGCCGCCGACCTGCCGGTCGACATCATCAAGCTGGACCAGCGGGTGATGAAGCACCTGGAAAAAGATCCGGTACAACAAATTATGGTGGATGCCCTGCACCGCATTGCCGAGGCTGCCGGCAAGGAAACCGTAGCCACCTTCATCGAAAACGATGAAACCTTGCGCAAGGTACGAACACTGGGAATTCACTTCGGCCAGGGCTTCCGGCTGGCAGAACCCCAACCACTGGAACAACTGAAACCGGCGGTGGTGGAGCTGAGTACCGGGCGTATCGGGGGCTGAGTTCCGCCGGCACAGAGGTTACCCCAGTGCCGGCGGATGATCAGGGCAGGATTACTTCAGGGCCGCGCGGGCCCGGGCTACGGCGGCACGCACCTGGTTCGGCGCGGTGCCACCCAGGTGATCACGGGCCTGCACGGAACCTTCCAGGGTCAGCACGTCAAACACGTCCTCGCCAATCACGTCAGAGAACTGCTGCAGTTCTTCCAGGGTCATCTCGGACAGGTCACGGCCTTCCGCCACACCAAAAGCCACGGATTTGCCGACGATCTCGTGGGCATCCCGGAATGGCACGCCTTTCTTGACCAGGTAGTCGGCCAGATCGGTGGCGGTAGAGAAGCCCCGCTTGGCCGCTACCCGCATGTTATCGGCCTTGGCTTCGATCGCCGGAATCATGTCGGCGTAGGCCTTCAGGCAGCCCTTGATGGTATCGACGGTGTCGAACAGCGGCTCTTTGTCTTCCTGGTTGTCCTTGTTGTAGGCCAGCGGCTGGCTCTTCATCAGGGTCAGCAGACTGATCAGGTGGCCGTTCACCCGGCCGGTCTTGCCACGCACCAGTTCCGGTACGTCCGGATTTTTCTTCTGGGGCATGATGGAAGAACCGGTGCAGAAACGATCCGGCAGGTCGATGAAATCGAACTGGGCGGAGGTCCAAAGCACCAGCTCTTCACTGAACCGGGACAGGTGGGTCATCAGCAGCGCGGCGAAGCTGCAGAATTCAATGGCGAAATCCCGGTCGGAGACCGAATCCAGGCTGTTTTCAGTGGGCCGGTCAAAGCCCAGCAGCTCGGCGGTCAGGTTGCGGTCAATCGGGTAGGTGGTGCCAGCCAGGGCAGCGGCACCCAGAGGCATCACGTTCACCCGCTTGCGGCAATCCTGCAGACGATCGGCATCGCGTACCAACATTTCGTACCAGGCCAGCAAATGGTGGCCGAAGGTAACCGGCTGTGCAGTCTGCAGGTGGGTAAAGCCGGGCATGATGGTATCGGCTTCGCGCTCCGCCAGGTCCAGCAGGCCGGCCTGCAGGCGAGCCAGCTCTTCGGCGATCACGTCGATTTCATCGCGCAGGTACAGGCGAATGTCGGTAGCGACCTGGTCGTTACGGCTGCGACCGGTGTGCAGCTTCTTGCCGGTGATGCCGATGCGATCGGTCAGCCGGGCTTCGATGTTCATGTGCACGTCTTCCAGGCTGACGGACCACTCGAAGCGACCGGCTTCGATGTCTTCCTTAACGCCTTTCAGGCCTTCGATGATCTGGTCCCGCTCGGCGTCGGTGAGCACACCCACCTTGGCCAGCATGGTGGCATGGGCGATAGAGCCAGTAATATCATGGTGGTACAGGCGCTGATCAAAACCGACTGACGCGGTAAAGCGTTCAACAAAGGCATCGGTAGGCTCGCTGAAACGGCCACCCCAGGGTTTTTCGGAGGATGTGGCCTGGTCAGATTTCTTCTGATCCGTCATAAGTCTATCTTTCCTGCTGACAGCCCGGCATCATCATGCCGGCAGTGAATCGGTAAAAAGTTGCCGCAGTATAGCATTCTGACCCCGGTTAAGGAGACACCCCTGAAACCAGACCATGGCATAGGCAAGCAACAGCCTGGCAGCTTTTACGTTCCCGATCTGTGCCGGGTGCGGGCGGTGTTCCTGATGCTGGTCACCAGCGAACTGTTCGTGCTGGTGTTATCCATTGTCCAGGCGGAACAGGGCTGGATTGACTGGAACTACTTCGGGCTGCTGTCGCTGTTTGTGCAATGGACCACCCTCACCAGCGCAGCGCTGATCTGCCTGCTGCGGCCCCGGCTGGCGCACATGGGCATAGCCGGCGCCACCCTGGCCATCGTCACCATCGTCCTGCTGGATGTACTGGCGTTCAGCCTGTTTGCCGACAAGGTTCTGAACCCGCAACCCGGCGGTATCCTGTGGCAAAGCATCGCCAAGAAACTGCTGCTGGCACTGCTGATCACCCTGATGGTGCTTCGCTACTTCTATCTGCAACACCAGTGGCAACAACAGCAGGAGGCGGAAATGCAGGCCCGGCTCACCTCCCTGCAGGCCCGTATCCAGCCCCATTTCCTGTTTAACAGCATGAACACCATTGCCAGCCTGATTGCCACCAATCCCGAGCAGGCGGAAGAGGCGGTACTGGATCTGTCGGAACTGTTCCGGGCCAGCCTGCGCACCGACGACCAGCTCATCCCCCTTAACCGTGAGCTGGAACTGTGCCAGCGTTACCTGGCCATCGAGTCCCTGAGACTAGGGGAGCGCCTGCGGCTGGAGTGGGATATTCAGCCCGGGCTCGGGCAACAGGTGATTCCGCCCCTGACCCTTCAGCCGCTGGTGGAAAACGCCATTTACCATGGCATACAACCCAGGCCGGAGGGCGGCACCGTAAGGATTGAAGTTTCCGCCAAGGATCGATTTGTCTATCTGCTGGTACAGAACCCGGCCCCGGAGGCCGGTGAAAGCCGGCACCCCGGCAACCACATCGCCCTGGACAACACCCTGGCCCGACTCCGGGCCCTGTTCGGGGAGTCCGCCGTGCTCAAGCGCAGCCGGCAAAATGACATTTATACCGTTACACTGAGGCTGCCCAGGCAGACCGTCAGCCAGCACAAACGCCTTGTTTCACGGTGACACGATGGATTCACAACCGCAGCAAACCATATTGATTGCCGACGACGAGCCCCTGGCCAGGCAACGGGTCCGCAGGCTGCTGGAAGACCTCCCCGGTTACCGCGTGTGCGGCGAGGCCACCGACGGCAACGACACCCTGCATAAAATTGCCGAACTGGAACCGGATATCCTGCTGCTGGATATCCGCATGCCCGGCATGGACGGCATGCAGGCGGCAGGCCAGATCAGCCAGCTGGATAATCCGCCCGCGGTGATTTTCTGCACGGCCTACGACCACTTCGCCATTCAGGCCTTTGATGTACAGGCCTGCGGCTACCTGCTAAAACCCGTCCGTAAGGAAGCCCTGGCCCAGACCCTCGCCCGGGCCGGGCGCACCAACCGGGTGCAGCGCCGCAGCCTGGCCGGACAGACCGGCCAGGACTCCAGCCAGCTGGCGGTTCGCACCCACCGGGGTACCGAGCTGATCGACCTGGACACCATCCTGTACTGCGAAGCCGACCAGAAATACGTCACCCTGCACCATACCCGGGGTGAAACCCTGTGCGATTACACCCTGAAGGAACTGGAGCAGGCCTATCCGCAGCAATTGCTGCGCATTCACCGCAATACCCTGGTGGGCGTGCACTTTATCCGTGGGCTGCAGCGCACATTTGACGGAAGGCACCTACTGTCCCTGAAAGAAACCGAAAGCCTTCTAACTGTCAGCCGGCGCCATGCCCCCCATGTTCGCCAGTGGTTGGAGCAGCGCTAAAACATTGATGTGTGAAGCCGCTTCACTCCTGTCCATTTGTTATGATGCGGGCTTGAATCTATCAGCAACAACCGGGAATACTGAATGGCTATTAAAAAATCGGAACTGTACTCGTCTCTTTGGGCGTCTTGCGATGCTCTGCGTGGCGGCATGGACGCTTCGCAGTACAAGGACTATGTCCTGTTTATGCTGTTCATCAAGTACATCACCGACAAGTATGCGGATTCGGATGACTTTGCCCCTCCGGTCACTATCCCAGCTGGCGCCAGCTTCAACGACATGGTCAAGCTCAAGGGCAAGCCCGATATCGGTGACAAGATCAACACCCAGATCATTCAGCCGCTGATCGACGCCAACGACTGTCTGTCACGCAGCGACTTCCCGGATTTCAACGATCCCAACAAGCTGGGTGAAGGCAAGGCGATGGTGGATCGCCTGACCGATCTGATCTCCATATTTCAGAAGCCGGAACTCAACTTCGCCAAGAACCGTGCCGAGCATGATGACATTCTGGGCGATGCCTACGAATACCTGATGCGTCACTTCGCCAGCGAGAGCGGCAAGAGCAAGGGGCAGTTCTATACCCCCTCCGAAGTGAGCCGCATTCTGGCGCAGGTGCTGGGCATAGGGCCGCACAACACCACCGCCCGCACCGTGGCCTATGACCCGACTTGCGGCTCCGGCTCGCTGCTGTTGAAGGTGGCTGCCGAGGCGGGCAAGCACATTACCCTTGAAGGGCAGGAAAAGGATGTCAGCACCGCCGGTCTGGCGCGCATGAACATGATCCTGCACGACTTCCCAACCGCCAATATCGTACAGGGCAACACCCTCGCCAACCCCAAGTTCAAGGATGGCGAGCAGCTGCGTACCTATGACTATGTGGTCGCCAACCCGCCGTTCTCGGACAAGGCCTGGAGTACCGGCATCTCCGTTGACGATGACCCCTACCAGCGTTTCAGCTGGGGCGTACCACCGGCCAAGCAGGGCGATTACGCCTACCTGCTGCATGTGATCCGCTCCATGAACAGCACCGGCAAGGCAGCGGTGATTCTGCCCCACGGCGTGCTCTTCCGTGGCAATGCCGAGGCTGTAATTCGCAAGCAGCTGGTGCGTTCCGGCTACCTGAAAGGCATCATCGGCCTGCCTGCCAACCTGTTTTACGGCACCGGCATTCCTGCCTGCATTCTGGTGTTGGACAAGGAAAATGCCCAGGCGAGAGCCATCAGCGGTGATAAAAAGAGCGGCATCTTTATGATCGATGCCGCCAAAGGCTTCATCAAGGATGGCAACAAGAACCGGCTGCGCGAGCAGGATATCCACCGCATTGTGGATACCTTCAACAAGCTCAACAGCGTGCCCGGCTATGCGCGCATGGTGCCCTTTGACGAGATCACCGATGCCAAGAACGATTACAACCTCAACCTGCCGCGCTACATCGACACCAGCGAGCCGGAAGACCTGCACGATATTCATGCCCATCTGAACGGCGGTATTCCCGTGCGCGATATCGACGGTGATGCCAGCGCTCTGCCGCCCATTCCGGGCCTGTCGGCTTACTGGCAGGCGCTGCCGGGATTGCGTCAGGCGTTGTTCACTGCCAATGCCCACCCAGGCTATGCCGATCTGGCGGTGGAGTCCGGCGCACTCAAAACAACCATTCTGCAGCACCCCGAGTTTGCCGATTTCCGCAGCACCATTGATGGCCTTTTTGCCCAGTGGCGCACACGCAACACCCCGGTATTCAAAGCCTTCGATATCGATGACAACCCCAAGGTATTGATCACTCAGGTAGGTGAAAACCTGCTGGAGACGTTCCGCCAGGCACCTCTGCTCAACCCCTACGATATCTATCAGCACTTGATGGATTACTGGGCCGACACCCTGCAGGACGATGCCTACGAGATCACCGCCGATGGCTGGGTGGCTGAACCCAAGCGCATTGTTGAAGAAATCACCAGCGGCAAGAAGAAGGGCCAGACCAAAGACAAGGGTTGGGCCTGCGACCTGATCCCCAAACCCTACATCGTGGCGCGCTACTTTGCCGAGGAGCAGGCCGAGCTGGATGCCCTGCAGGCCGCGCTGGACAGCGCCAGCAGCCGACTGACCGAGCTGGAAGAGGAACACGGCGGGGAGGACGGCGCCTTTGCCGAACTGGACAAGATCAACAAGGGCGAAGTTGCCAAACGCCTGAAAGAGATCAAAGGTGACCCCGACAGCGCCGAGGAAGCCAAGGTGCTCAGACAATGGAGCGCCCTCGAAAAGCAGCAGAGCGAATTGAAGAAAACGATCAAGGAAAAGGACGCCGCACTCGATCAGCTCGCCCATGACAAGTACGCCAAACTCAGTGTGGACGAGATCAAAACCCTGGTGGTGGATGACAAGTGGCTCGCAGCACTGGAAGCCGCGCTGCAGAACGAGCTGGAGCGCGTATCCCAGACCCTCACCAGCCGCGTGCGCCAGCTGGCTGACCGTTATGCCATGCCGCTGCCGGAACTGACCCAGCGGGTAGACGCCCTGACGGCCAAGGTGGATGAGCATCTGAAAAAGATGGGAGCACACTGGGCATGAGCAAGGACGAGTTGGGCGTGCAGGAAGTGTCGCCGGGGTATGAGTTTATCGCCGAGAATCCGGCGGTACCGGTGGGATATAAGTTGACTGAAGTGGGTGTAATACCCGATGACTGGGATACGAAGCAACTAAATTGCGTCTGCACTATGAAAAGCGGCGAAAGCATTACCAGTAAAAAGATAAGCGATCACGCACTATACGCTTGTTATGGTGGTAATGGGTTAAGAGGCTTTACAGACAGGTACACCCATGATGGGGATTTTGCTCTGATTGGTAGGCAAGGAGCTCTGTGCGGGAATGTAGTTAGAGTGAAGGGCAAGTTTTTTGCGTCTGAACATGCAGTGGTAGTGAGCCCTAATAAAGGGATTGATATTAAATGGCTTGCTTATGTATTGGACACAATGAATCTGAACCGTTTTTCTGAGTCCTCCGCGCAGCCAGGTTTGTCAGTATCCAAGGTGCTTTTGCTCCCATTGTTAGTGCCGTCCAGCCAACTTGAGCAACAAGCCATCGCCACCGCCCTGAGCGATGTGGATGCCCTGCTGGAAGAGCTGGACCGCCTGATCGCCAAAAAACGCGATATTAAACAGGCCGCCATGCAGCAGCTCTTGACCGGCGAAATCCGCCTGCCGGGGTTTGAGGGGGAGTGGGAAGCACGGCGCATTGGTGATGTTCTTGAAGTGCGCCATGGCCGTAGTCAAAAAGAAGTCGAAACCAAAGATGGTGAGCACCCGATTTACGCCAGCGGTGGGGAAATTGGCCGAGCTAATACGTATCTATATTCCAAGCCATCGGTTTTAATCGGTCGCAAAGGCACGATTGATGCCCCGAGGTATTGCGATCAACCCTTCTGGACTGTTGATACGCTGTTCTACACAGAACTACTCGATCGTAACTCAGCTAAGTTCATGTACTACAAGTTCTGCATGATTCCTTGGAGAAACTACAATGAGGCTTCGGGTGTTCCAAGTCTCAGCGCACGAACGATTGAAAATATCGAGATCGTGCTTCCAACTCATGAAGAACAAGAAGCCATTGCCGCTGTACTTTCCGACATGGACACCGAAATCCAGGCCCTCGAACAGCGCCGCAGCAAAACCGCCGAGTTGAAACAGGGCATGATGCAGGAGCTGCTGACCGGGAGGACGCGCCTGGTATGAGTAACAAGCCTGTATCCCTGACCACGCCGCCGGACGGCTACAGCGACTGGCTGACCGACCTGAAGAACCGTATTCACCACGCCCAGCAGCGAGCCAGCCTGGCGGTGAATCGAGAACTGGTGTTGCTCTACTGGCAGATCGGGCAGGACATTCTGCAACGGCAGGCGGCGCAAGGCTGGGGCGCCAAGGTCATTGATCACCTTGCCCATGATCTGCGCACTGCGTTTCCGGATATAAAAGGCTTTTCACCGCGCAACCTGAAATACATGCGTGCCTTTGCCGAAGCCTGGCCAGATAGCGAGTTTGTGCAAGGGGTGCTTGCACAATTGCCCTGGTATCACCAGCTGGCTTTGCTGGACAAGCTGCCGGACGCTGAAAGCAGACGCTGGTATGCCGCCAAAGCCATAGAACACAGCTGGTCGCGCAATGTGCTGGTGATGCAGATCGAATCCGGCCTGTTGCAGCGTCAGGGCAAGGCGGTGACCAACTTCGAGGCACGCCTGCCCAAGGCCCAGTCGGATCTGGCCCGCGAATCACTGAAAGACCCCTACCGCTTTGATTTCCTCAACCTCGGCGAAGAGGCGCAGGAACGCGCGGTCGAAAGCGCACTGGTACGCCATGTCACTGAGTTTCTGCTGGAGCTGGGTGCAGGCTTTGCCTTTGTCGGTCGTCAGGTGTTGGTAGACGTGGGCGGCGAAGAGTTCTTCATCGACCTGTTGTTCTACCACCTGAAGCTGCGCTGCTATGTGGTCATTGAACTCAAGACCGGCAAGTTCAAGCCCGAACACTTGGGGCAGCTGGGCTTCTACCTCACCGCTGTCGACCGCCAGATCAAGGGCGATCAGGATAACGCCAGCATCGGCCTGCTGCTGTGCAAGAGTAAAAACAAGGTGGTGGCCGAATATGCTCTGAGTGACAAGAGCCAGCCAATGGGCATTGCCGAGTATAAGCTGCAGCAAGCCTTGCCGGCCGAACTGGAAACCGACCTGCCCAGTATTGAACAGATTGAACGTGAGCTGCAGCCTGGGAACGCTGACTGAGCCGCTAACAGGAATAATGACACCCCGTCACAGGAGAGGATGCCATGACGTACGCTGTACCTCGCCCCGAACGCAAGACACAAAACCGTGTCGTCAGTTTGTTCACGACACCCGTTAAACAAGGGGGCCTGGGTTATGGCAACCTTGGCGAATGGAGCAAGCGAGAGCTGAATCGCTGTATAGAGCCGGAGCTCTTGGGCGCCAACCTTCGCAGTCGTGGCTATTCCGACCAGCATATTGCTGCCGCCGTGTTACGGCTGCAAACCGCAGCCGAGGTGGGGAGCGATACCCTCTACCAGGCCAATATGCGCGTTTATAACCTTCTGCGCTACCCAGTCAAAGTACAATTGTCGCCCGGCAAGCCTCACGAGGATGTTCAGTTAATTGACTGGCAACATCCGGAACGCAACGATTTTTCCGTGGCGGAGGAGGTAACGCTCAAAGGCGGCCATGAGCGCCGGCCGGACCTGGTGATTTATCTCAATGGCATTGCCATCGCAGTGATAGAGCTGAAGCGCAGTTCCGTCGAAGTGGGTGACGGCATACGTCAACTGATCAGTAATCAGGAAAAAATCTTCAACCGGGACTTCTTCGCCACCTCGCAACTGCTGCTGGCCGGCAACGACTCCCAGGGCCTAAGGTATGGCACCACCGGCACGCCAGAACAGTTCTATGTGCAGTGGAAGGATGAAACCGGCAGCAGCGAGCGTACCCCCGGCACCTTGCTGGATCAGCCGCTGGCGCAGATCTGCGATAAGGCGCGCCTGCTGGATCTAATCTACAACTTCATGATCTTCGATGGTGGGCTGAAAAAAGTGCCGCGCCAGCACCAGTATGCCGGTATCAAGGCGGCGCAGACACGCATCGCCGAACGTGAAGGCGGAGTCATCTGGCATACCCAGGGCAGTGGCAAGAGCATCCTCATGGTGCTGCTGGCCAAGTGGTTGATGGAGCATGATCCAGAAGCCCGCGTGCTGGTGGTGACCGACCGTGACGAGCTGGACAAGCAGATCGAGGGTGTAATGCGCAATGCCGGGGTGGTCGGCGAGGATGACCCTTCACCGCGGATTGCCTCAAGGGCACAACTGGTCAGCAAGCTGGGTGCCACCACTCCCCGTCTGCTATGTGCGCTGGTACACAAGTTCGATCCCAGTGATCTGGATGGCCCGCCCCCGCCGATTCATGGCCGTTTTTATGTGTTTGTGGATGAGTGCCACCGTACTCAGGGCGGGCGTATGAACAAGCAGATGAAGCGCTGGCTGGAAGACGCCATCTTTATCGGCTTTACCGGCACACCGCTGCTGCGTAAAGACAAGCAGACTACCCGCGAAGTGTTTGGCCGCTACATTCACACCTACAAGTTCCCCCAGGCCGTGGCCGATGGCGTGGTGCTGGACCTCAAATACGAAGCCCGTGATGTGCCTCAGCGGCTGATATCACAGAAGTCGATTGATGACTGGTTCGAAGAAAAAACCAAGAATCTGAATAACTACCAGAAGGCGGCACTGCGCAAGCGCTGGGCCAAGCTGAAAGAACTGATGAGTGCGAAGGAACGCAAGGAGCGGATCATTGCCAACATCATCGAAGATTTCAGCCTCAAGCCGCGCCTGAACAACAACCGGGGCACCGCCATACTGGTAGCCGCCTCTATCTACGATGCCTGCCACTATTTCCGTCTGTTTCAGGGCACCAGCTTCGGCAAATACTGCGGCATCATCACCTCATTTGAGCCGAATCATAATGCGATTTCCCGTGAACCGGCCGACAGTGACGAGCGCTACAAGTTTGATACTTACACCGAATACGTACTGAAGGGCTTTCCTGGCACCAAGCAGTACGAAGAGGAGATGAAACGGCGCTTCAAGGAAGAACCCGCCAACCTGAAGTTGTTGATCGTGGTGAGCAAACTGCTAACGGGCTTTGATGCGCCGTCCTGTACCTATATCTATCTCGACAACGAACTGCGCGACCACAACCTGTTCCAGGCGATCTGCCGCACCAACCGGCTGGACGGCGAAGACAAGGAATACGGTCATATCGTTGATTTTGTACATCTCTTCGGTGACGTTCAGAACGCCATCTCAGTTTACAGCTCGGATGAGCTGGATCTGGACAGCGGTGGCGGTGCGGCTGAAAACAATGTGGAGCTGAAAGACTGGCTGAAGGAAGGTTGCCGCAAGCTGGAAGAGGCCCGCGAAGCCCTGATGTACCTGTGCGAGCCGGTGCTGGCACCACGCGAGATCGAGGATTACATTCATACCTTCTGCGGCGATATCAACGACCCCAAGGCGCTGGATGACACCGAAGCACTGCGGATTACCTTCTACAAGGCGACGGCGGCGTTTATTCGCGCCTTCTCGGATGTATCCCAGCATCTGGAAGAAGCTGGCTATCCAGCCGCTGAGATCGACAAACTGAACCGCGAAACCGCATTCTTTGCCGACGTCCGCGATGCCATCAAGCACTACTCCGGTGAAGAGCTGGATATCAAGCCGTTTGAAG
The DNA here is from genome assembly GCF_000475255.1 of Marinobacter sp. ES-1. NCBI lineage: Bacteria > Pseudomonadati > Pseudomonadota > Gammaproteobacteria > Pseudomonadales > Marinobacteraceae > Marinobacter > Marinobacter sp. ES-1. Next base: position 31,233 of record NZ_AXBV01000001.1, on the reverse strand, counting down.
CGGATATGCGCCACCTGATCAACACCTACATTCAAGCGGATCAGCCGAAGGATCTTGGCTCTGTAAACAACTATTCGCTGGTTGAGCTGATTATCGAAACCGGTGTCCACGACGCCATTGCCAAGAAGCTCAATACCAAGGGCAAACTCTCAAAGAATGCGGTGGCTGAAGGCATCATCAACAACATGCGCAAGACCATTATCCGAGATCAGCTCACCGATCCACGCTTCTATGAAAAAATATCCAAACTGCTCGACGACCTGATTCTGGAGTGGCGCAAGGAGACCCTGAACTATCAGGAGTTCCTTCAGCGTGCTGAAGAGCTGGTCAAAAACATGGTGGGTGGCAAAGGTGATAGTCCTGTACCGGATGCACTTGAGGGTAATCGCGCGGCCCAAACCCTCTACAACAACCTGCCGAATATTCTGGCGCTGGCGTTTCCAACCTGGGAAATCCGCGACGGTGAGAATGACGAAGAAAATGATCTGCTGCAGATTACTTTAAAGATCGACCGAGCCATGCGCGAGCACGCACCGGCCAACTGGAAGGGTGACGATACCCGTGAAAAGCAGGTACTCAATGCTCTGCACCCAATTATGGGCAGAAACCGGGAAGCCACGCTGGCGCTGTTTGAGCTAATCAAGCAGCAGGACGGCTATCAATGACTGAGGTGATTGAGCTGGGCGAAGTCCGGATTCGGGTTACCCGCAAGGCAGTGAAGAATGTGCATCTCAGCGTTCACCCGCCCCATGGAGAGGTCACGCTCGTTGCACCAACCAGTACCCGGCTGGATGTGGCCCGCGCTTACGCCATTACCAAACTCGGCTGGATTCGTAACCAGCAGGCCAAGCTGCGCCAGCAGGCACGTGAAGAACCGCGCCAGTTCGTAACCCGGGAAACACTGTACCTCTGGGGCCAGCGCTACCTGCTGGAAGTGGAAGAAAAAGACACCAAGCCCGGAGTTACCTGGAACCATACACGCATCCTGCTGACCGTGCGGCCGGGCAGCGACCACGCCAAGCGCACTGAAGTGGTTCACGCATGGCACAAGCAATTGCTGCACAAGGCGGTGCCGCCGCTGATCCGAAAATGGGAACAGCAACTGGGAGTCAAGGTGACCGGTTACTACCTGCAGAAGATGAAAACCAAATGGGGCAGTTGCAATCACCGGGGCGGTAACATCCGTCTGAATACCGAGTTGGTGAAGAAACCCAAGGAGCTACTGGATTATATTGTGCTGCATGAGATGGTGCATCTGCTGGAACCCACCCACAGCGAGCGATTCACCGCCATTCTGGATCAACATTACCCAGGTTGGCGTACCGCGAGGGATGAGCTTAATGCTTTACCGCTGGAAACACTTAACCCGGTGTAGAGTCATGCCTCATACACTCCCCCAAAAGTGATAGAGGCACTGTCTCAGCGGGACTTTTTTACTGCCACAAGGTAACCTTGGGGCACATTTTCCCGAACGACAGTGAGTGCCATGTCCAAACGAACCCTTCGCATCGCAACCCGTAGCAGCGCACTGGCGCTGTGGCAGGCAGAATTCATCAAATCCGAGCTGGAGCGGCTGCACGACAACGTCACCGTGGAGCTGGTCAAGATCAAGACCCAGGGCGACAAGATCCTTGACGTTCCCCTGGCCAAGATCGGTGGCAAGGGCCTGTTTGTGAAGGAACTGGAAGAAGCCATGCTGGACGGCCGCGCCGACCTTGCCGTGCACTCCATGAAAGACGTACCCATGGAGTTCCCGGAAGGCCTGGGGCTGGTAGCCATCTGTGAGCGCGAAGACCCCACCGACGCCTTCGTCAGCAACCACTACGACAACCTGGACCAGCTACCCCAGGGCGCCGTGGTTGGTACGTCCAGCCTGCGTCGTGAAACCCAGCTCAGGGCCAACCGCCCGGACCTGGAAATCAAGATGCTGCGAGGCAACGTGAACACCCGGCTGGCCAAGCTGGATGCCGGCGAATACGACGCCATCGTGCTGGCCAGCTCCGGCCTGAAGCGGCTGGGTTTCCACGATCGCATCCGCTACTGCATGCCGGATACCGTCTCGCTGCCGGCCGTCGGCCAGGGCGCACTGGGCATCGAATGCCGCCTGAGCGATGACGAACTGCTGGGCCTGCTGGAGCCACTGAACCATACCGACACCGCAGACCGGGTAAAGGCCGAGCGCGCCCTGAACCGCCGGCTGGAAGGTGGCTGCCAGGTCCCCATTGCGGCCTATGCCCTGCTGGAAGACGACAACACCCTTTGGCTGCGAGGCCTGGTGGGTGCAGTCGACGGCACCCGGATTTTCCGGGTGGAAGGCCGTGCGCCCCGCGCTGAAGGTGAACGCCTGGGCCGGGAACTGGCAGAACAGCTGCTGGCAATGGGTGCCGACAAGGTTCTGGCTGAAGTCTATGGCCACACTCCGAGCTGAAGCCCACCTGGCTCAACCGGAACTTGCTGGCCGGCGGATACTGATCTGCCGGCCGGAGCCGGAAGCCGACCGGCTGGCCGAAGCTTTCCGGGCGGCCGGCGCGCGGGTTCGGGTATTGCCCACCGTGGTTCGCGAACCCTTGCCGGAAACCCCGGAACGCCGCAGCCTGCTGCAGGAACTCGATAACTTCCACCATATCATTGCCGTCAGCCCCTATGCCGCACGGCTGCTGCTGGATGAGGTAGATCAGTGGTGGCCGCAGCCACCGGTTGGCGTGCACTGGTATGGCGTCGGCGCCGGCACTGCGGCGGCGTTTGCCGAAGCAGGGCTGCCGGCCGAGAAGCCGGATGACGGCTGGACCAGCGAAGCCCTGCTGGCGCACCCGTCGCTGCAGCACCTGGAACACGAAAAGGTTTTGCTGGCCCGGGGCGAGCAGGGTCGGGAGCTGATTCGCCAGACCCTGGAGCAACGGGGAGCCCGGGTAACGGTTCTGCCACTGTACCGACGCCTCCAGCCGTACTATCCTGCAGATAAGCTGAGTGAGATTTTTACCGGGTTCCGGCCCGAAGCGGTGATCGCCCTGTCCGGCGAAACCCTGAACAATCTCAAAGACACGGCCCGGGAATACCCGCATGCCCTGGACACTGCCTTGGTGGTTGTCCCGGCAGACCGGGTGGCCGAGCAGGCCCGGGCGGCCGGATTCAGCAACCCGGTGGTTCCGGATGGCCTGTCCGACCGGGAACTGGTGAATTGCGTGGCTGTGCGGCTCGGGCCGCAGGCCGGTAACAACGGATAACCAAGTAAGGATGCCCGTGACTGAAACAACAGAACAACTGCCCGCCACCATCGAGCCTGACAACAAACCTGAAAAACCGCGCCTGTGGCCCGTCTGGGCGATAGCCGTTGTTGCCTTGGTCATTACCGTCATTCTGGCATTGTGGAGCTGGCAGCAGTGGAACAACCACCAGGCGACCCTGCAGGTCATCTCGGATCTGCGCCAGGATACCGCCCGCCTGGACGACCTCTATGGCAGCCGGGGCAACGAACAAAGCCAGCGCATGCAGGCCATGGAGCAGAAGCTGACCGAACAGCGTGAGCTGATTGCCACCCAGCAGCGCCAGATTGACCACAACGCCCGGGAACTGCTGGAAGCCGGAAACCGCACCCGCACCGACTGGTTGCTGGCCGAGGCCGAATACCTGCTGCGCATTGCCAACCAGCGCCTGCTGATTGAAAAAGACATCAAGGGTGCCCTGTCGGCCCTGGAGTCTGCCGACGAAGTGCTGGCAGAGTCTGACGACATCGGCGTGTTCCCGGTACGCCAGCAGCTGGCTAAGGAAGTGTTGTCCCTGAAGGGTATCGAAGGGGTCGACCGCACCGGCCTGTACCTGAAACTGGAAGCCGCCATTGCCAGCCTCCATGACCTGACCGACCAGGCCCTGATCCACGACCGTGCGCCCGGGTTCAGCATGGTCGTAGACGACCAGGCCCCGGAAGACGGCAGCAACATGCTCACCCGCGGCTGGAACCGGTTCGCCGATACCATGAAACAGGTGGTTGTGGTGCGCCGGCTGGACGAACCGGTCAAACCGCTGTTGTCTCCTGACCAGAGCGCCTGGGCCCGGCTGAACCTGCAACTGATGCTGGAAGAAGCCGAAATGGCGGTCTTGCGGGGCAACCAGCCGCTGTACGAACGGGCGCTGAACAAAGCTATCAGCACCGTCAAAGACTGGTATGACAACACCAACCCGGCTATCCAGGGCATCAGCGGCACGCTGACCGAACTGGCAGACCGGAATGTGGATCCCCGGTTGCCCGATATCAGCAAGTCCCTGGACCTGCTGAAAGAGCGCCTGGCAGGACGCACCGCTGCCGGCAGCAACGGAGGCGATGAATCATGATCCGCCTGCTGCTGATCCTGCTGATTGCCCTGCTGGTGGGCACCGGGCTGTCGCTGGGGCTGGCCTATGATCTCGGCTACATCCGTGTCAGCCTCGGCAACTATCTGATCGAAACCAATTTCTGGGTTGGCCTCGGGCTGATCGTTGTCCTGGTGATGCTGAGCCTGTTCCTGATCGGCCTGCTGAAGCGGTTCCGTCAGGGCACCGGCCTGATGGCCACCTGGGTCAGCCGCGGCAACGAACGCCGTGCCCGCCGGCGCACCACCAAGGGCCTGCTGGCACTGGCCGAAGGCAACTGGCCACGAGCCAGGAAACTGCTGGTGAGCTCCGCCAACCATGCCGATACACCGCTGATCAACTACCTGGCGGCAGCCCAGGCCTCGTTCGAATCCGGTGACCACGACTCGGTCGACCAATTACTGCGCCAGGCCTTTGAAAGCACCCCCGGCTCCAGCCTGGCGGTCGGCCTGACCCAGGCCCAGCTACAGCTGGCGGGCAACCGGCTGGAACAGGCCCTGGCCACCCTGCTGCGCCTGCGTAAAGAAGCACCGCACCATCCGTTCGTACTCAAGCTACTCAAGAACACCTACCTGCGGCTGGAAGACTGGCGGGAATTGTCAAAACTCCTGCCGGACTTGCGCAAGCGCAGCGTGCTGACGGAAAAAGAACTGGATGACCTGGAACGACAGGTATGGCACAACCTGCTGGAACAGGCTGCCGCCGACTGCGAACGCCGGCGCAAGGAAGATCCGGAAGCGACCCTGGAACCGCTGACCCGGCTATGGGACGAACTGCCCCGGTTCGTTCGCCGCGACGAGTACACCATCCGGGACTACGCGGGGTTACTGGCCCGGCTGGGCGATGAGGGGCAGGCCGAAACCCTGCTGAGAAAAGTGCTGCGTAACCACTGGAGCGACGAGCTGATCAACCTCTACGGGCGGCTTGAGGGCCACCAGCCGGATGAGCAGTTAATCATTGCCGAACAGTGGCTGAAAGACCGCCCGAACAATCCGGAACTGCTGCTGGCACTGGGCCGCCTGAGCCTGCGCAACGAACTGTGGGGCAAGGCCCGGGAATATTTCGAAACCAGCCTGCGCCTGAAGCGCAGCCGTGAAACCCTCGCGGAACTGAGCCGCCTGAACGCCCATATGGGCCATGAAGAAGCCAGCATCAAGCTGCTGATGCAGGGGCTGGAGACCGACAACGGCCTGCCCGAGCTGCCGATGCCCCGGGCCTGAGCCATCAGCGCACAACATGAGCCCTCAGCGCACAACATGAGCCTTCAGCGCCACAACATAAGCCATCAGCGCCACACTCTAAGAGAGTCAGGCTAAGCAATCAGGCCCTGGGGGCATACTCCAGCACATCCGAGAAAAACGCCTGCTCAGGCAGGCCTTTTTCCAGCAGTGCATCCATCAGGGTATACACCATGGTAGGTGAGCCACTGGCATGCACTTCCACGTTCTGCCAGTCGGCCCCGGACGCCAGCACAGCCCGCACCAACTGGTCATGGTGACCACCCCAGTCATTATCCTCGTCATCACCGACGACAGGCACAAAGCTGAAATTGCTCCAGTCTTCATGCCACTGCTGCGCCAGCGACCTCAGGTACATGTCCTCGTGCTTGCGCACGCCCCAGAACAGGGTCACGGGGTGGCTGTACCGGGTTTCCTGGAGGAATTCCACCAGGCTTTTCATCTGGGCAAAGCCTGTTCCGGCCGCCACCAGCAGCAACGGCTTGTCTGGCGCCGCAGCCAGGCAGGCCTTGCCATTGGGCAGTTCCACCGTTACATCCTGGCCGGAGGTGAGCGCATCAATCACCTTGCGGGCCGAAACCCAGTCCGGGGAAGCCTGGATGTGCAATTCGATATGCTCGGCGGCGGGGCTGCTGGCGATGGAGAAATAACAGGGATCTTCCCCCGGCAGGATGACCGAAAGATACTGACCGGCATGGAAGGCCACATCGCGGCGCCTCGGCAGCTTCAGCTCAACCCGGAACACATCGTGACTGATCGAGCGCACATCAACTACTTTGGCTGCATACTGACGGGGCAGATGGTTCGCAGTTGCCATAATGGCAGGTATCTCCAGTTTCAGGTCGGTCAGGGCAAGCGTCCGGCACATCATCAGCCGATCACCCACCGATAAGGTTTGTTGGTTCCGGGTATTCAGGGCCTGCCCCGTTATCAGGGTTGCCTCACAGATCTCGCAGACACCGTTGCGGCAGGCTGCCGGCGCCTGGATACCCGCAGCCGCGGCAGCGGACAGCAAATCCTCAGCGCCCGCTACGCCGCAGGCCAACCCGGCCGGCTGCAATTCAACCCGGTATGCAGCCTGTGCCTTGTCAGTCGGGGCGGGTGTCACGATTTTCAATACCGAGACTGTCCCAGATCTCATCCACCCGCTGCTTGACCTCATCGGTCATGGTAATGGCAGTGCCCCACTCCCGGTCGGTCTCGCCGGGCCATTTATTGGTGGCATCCATCCCCATTTTCGAGCCAAGGCCGGACACCGGCGACGCGAAGTCCAGGTAATCGATGGGGGTATTCTCCACCAGCGTGGTGTCCCGGGCCGGGTCCATACGGGTGGTGATAGCCCAGATGACATCTTCCCAGCTGCGGGCGTTCACATCGTCGTCGGTCACAATCACAAACTTGGTGTACATGAACTGGCGCAGGAACGACCACACGCCCATCATCACCCGCTTGGCGTGGCCCGGGTACTGCTTCTTCATGGTGACCACCGCCAGCCGGTAGGAGCAACCTTCCGGGGGCAGGTAGAAATCCACAATCTCCGGGAACTGCTTCTGCAGGATGGGAATGAACACTTCGTTCAGCGCCACACCCAGCACCGCCGGCTCATCGGGCGGGCGGCCGGTGTAGGTGCTGTGGTAGATCGGGTCTTTGCGGTGGGTAATACGCTCCACGGTAAACACCGGGAACTGGTCCACCTCGTTGTAATAGCCGGTATGGTCGCCAAACGGGCCTTCAGGCGCCATATCATCCGGGTAGATAAAGCCTTCCAGCACAATCTCGGCACTGGCCGGAACCTGCAGGTCGCTCAGGCCGGCTTTCACCAGCTCGGTACGGCTGCCCCGCAGCAATCCGGCAAAGGCGTATTCAGACAGGGTATCCGGCACCGGCGTAACAGCGCCCAGGATGGTGGCAGGATCAGCCCCCAGGGCAACCGCAACCGGATAAGGCTTGTCCGGATTGGCCCGGCGAAACTCCTGGTAATCCAGCGCGCCACCGCGATGGCTGAGCCAGCGCATGATCAACCGGTTACGGCCGATCAACTGCTGCCGGTAAATGCCCAGATTCTGCCGCTCCTTGTTCGGGCCGCGGGTAATCACCAGCGGCCAGGTCACCAGTGGGCCAGCATCCCCGGGCCAGCAGTGCTGCACCGGAATCTGGTACAGGTCGACCTTGTCCTTCTCGATCACCACGTCCTGGCAGGGCGCGGAACGGAGCACCTTCGGGCTCATGCGCATCACCTGCCTGAACAGCGGCAACTTCTCGATCGCATCCTTGAAGCCCTTGGGGGGATCCGGCTCCTTCAGAAACGCCAGCAGCTTGCCGATCTCCCGCAATGCCGAAACATCCTGCTGGCCCATGCCCATGGCTACACGCTTTGGCGTGCCGAACAGGTTGGCCAGCACCGGCATGTCGTAGCCCTTGGGATTCTCAAACAACAACGCCGGCCCACCGGCCCGCAGCGTGCGGTCGCAGATTTCGGTCATTTCCAGGTGGGGGTCGACTTCGGTGCTGATGCGCTTGAGCTCGCCCTGCTTTTCCAGCTGGGCGATGAAGTCTCTGAGGTCGTTGTATTTCATGGTGTGCTCCGTTTTTTTTACGGTACTACGGAGTTCGGGGCGTTCCGGGCTGCCCCTGGAGTTGTGACTTTTCGGCGTTGGAACAAGGCCGGGAGGGGGTGCCAAAACGGAAAACAGTGGTTTTCCTGATGGTTTTGACACCCCCTCCCGACCTTGTTCTTCCGACTTCTTTACTCACGCCCCAAAATCAGGCGCGCAGAGAAATCAGAATCAACGACGCTTCATAGACTGGAAGAACTCGTCATTGGTCTTGGTATCCCGCAGCTTGTCGAGCAGGAATTCCAGAGACGCAGTGTCGTCGTCCATGGAGTGCAGCAGCTTGCGCAGGATCCACACCCGCTGGATTTCCGCTTCGCTCATCAGCAGGTCTTCGCGGCGGGTGCCGGAACGACGGATGTTGATGGCCGGGTAAACCCGCTTCTCGGCAATCTTGCGGTCCAGGTGCACTTCCATGTTACCGGTGCCCTTGAACTCCTCGTAGATTACCTCGTCCATCTTGGAACCGGTATCCACCAGGGCCGTGGCCAGGATAGTCAGGCTGCCGCCCTCTTCTACATTCCGGGCTGCACCGAAGAAGCGCTTGGGCTTTTCCAGGGCATGGGCATCCACACCACCGGTCAGTACCTTGCCGGAAGACGGAATCACGGTGTTGTAGGCGCGGGCCAGGCGGGTGATGGAGTCCAGCAGGATGATCACATCCTTCTTGTGCTCCACCAGGCGCTTGGCCTTTTCGATCACCATCTCGGCTACCTGAACGTGGCGGGCCGGCGGCTCGTCAAACGTAGATGCCACAACCTCGCCGCGCACGGTGCGCTGCATTTCCGTCACTTCTTCCGGGCGCTCGTCAATCAGCAGCACCATCAGGTGACATTCCGGGTTGTTGCGGGTGATGGACTGGGCAATGCCCTGCATCAGCAGCGTTTTACCGGCCTTGGGCGGAGATACGATCAGGCCACGCTGGCCTTTACCGATCGGAGCCACCAGGTCCAGTACCCGGGAAGAGAGATCCTCTGTACTGCCGTTACCCAGTTCCAGGGTCAGACGCTCCTGGGGGAACAGCGGGGTGAGGTTCTCGAACAGAATCTTGTTACGGGCGTTGTCCGGCTTGTCGAAGTTAATCTCGTTAACTTTCAGCAGGGCAAAATAACGTTCGCCGTCTTTCGGCGGGCGGATCTTGCCGGAAACGGTATCGCCGGTACGCAGGTTGAAACGGCGGATCTGACTGGGAGAGACGTAGATATCGTCCGGACCGGCCAGGTAAGAGGCATCGCCGGAACGAAGGAAGCCGAAACCGTCCTGCAGAATTTCCAGTACACCATCACCGTAAATGTCTTCGCCGCTTTTGGCGTGTTTCTTCAGGATGGTGAAGATCACGTCTTGCTTGCGCGAGCGAGCCAGGTTATCCAGACCCATTTCTTGCGCAATATCGAGCAATTCGGGCACGGATTTCTGCTTGAGTTCAGTAAGATTCATAGTTTGTTGGATTTTCAGGAATGGAAGTAAACGACAGTTGGAATGACAGGGGTGCCCCTGAACGCATTGATCTGATTAAGCTGAAACAAGGTGCTGGCTCGATGGAGCTACCGGTGCAGATGAAATCCGGATTAAGTATGCTGAAGCCAGAGAGTGGGAACAATCGTTCGCCGGGCAAGCGGCATAATCGACCACCTTGAAGGCTGATGTCAAGACCTGTGACCAAATTTAAACCAGTGGCTTGCCCTGCATCAGACCAATGTCGACACCGGAAATCTCTCTGGCAGGCACCCTCTTCCATTTACCAGCGCCAATCCGGATACTGACTATATTATTGATACAGCCTTCTGGAGTCTTTCCATGAGCAGTGACCTTACCAGCGAACTCAAACCCCTGAACGTCGCCCTGTTAACCGTATCAGACACCCGCGGCCCCGCCGAAGACACCTCCGGCCAGTACCTGGAAGACCAGATTATCGAAGCCGGCCACCGGCTTCTGGCCCGCCGCATCCTGCCGGACGACGTCTACCTGATCCGTGCGCTGATGTCCCTGTGGATTGCCGATCCGGAAGTTCATTCAATCATTATCACGGGCGGCACCGGCTTTATGGAACGGGACAGCACCCCGGAAGCCGTTGGTGCGCTGCTCGACAAGGAGATTGTCGGCTTCGGCGAAGAGTTCCGCCGCTTGTCCGCCGCCGAGATCGCCAGTTCCACCATTCAGTCCCGGGCTTTCGGAGGCATGGCCAATAACACGGTCATTTTCTGCCTGCCCGGCTCCACCGGCGCCTGCCGCACCGGGTGGGAAGGCATTCTGAAAAGCCAGCTCGACAGCCGCCACGGCCCCTGCAATTTCTCAGGGCTGACCTTGCGCAAGCCGGATCGTGCCTGCCAGCGGCTGCATGAAGTAATCGGCTCCCGGGCCGAACGATAAGGAGACGTTATGGCTGGCCAGAACCTGATCTCCCTGGACGATGCCCTGAACCACCTGCTTGGCCGGGCCACCCCGGTTACCCGTGCCGAGGCAGTCAACCTGACAGACTGCCTGGGCCGGATCCTGGCGGAAAACCATTATGTACCGGCCGATGTGCCGCCGGCCGACAACAGCGCGGTGGATGGCTATGCGGTTTACCACGGCGATGTACGTGATGGCGAAGCGCTGACCGTGTCTGACCGGGTTCCCGCCGGCACCGCCCCGGCGCCGCTGCAGCCGGGCACGGCAGTGCGCATCTTCACCGGCTCGGAGATCCCCGAAGGAGCCGATGCGGTGGTGATGCAGGAGCGGGTAGAGCGCACCGGCGACAGCATCATGATCAACGCCACGGTCAGCTCAGGCCAGAACATCCGGCGCCGCGGGCAAGACCTTACCAAGGGGGCCCTGGCCCTGGCCCGGGGTACACGAATCCGGCCACAGGAAATGGGCCTGCTGGCGTCCACCGGTATCAACCGGGTGCCGGTACTGGCGAAGCTGAAAGTGGCCATCCTGACCACCGGCGATGAGCTGGTAGACCCGGGCCAGCCGCTGGCACCGGGGCAGATCTACAACACCAACCGGTATACCCTGCTGGGCCTGCTGGCCGAAGCTGGCTGCGATGTAACCCTGTGTGAAAGCCTGGAAGACACCCGCGATGCCACCCGCCAGACCCTGACAAGGGCTGCGGCAGAGGCCGACCTGATCATCACCAGTGGCGGGGTATCGGTGGGCGAGGAAGACCATGTGCGGGCCGTGCTCGAGGAATCCGGCAAGCTGTCACTCTGGCGCCTGGCGATCAAACCGGGCAAGCCGCTGGCCTTTGGCGAGGTAGCCGGCACGCCGGTAATCGGGCTGCCCGGCAATCCGGCGTCGGTACTGGTGACCTTCATGGTGGTCGCCATGCCCTATATCCGGAAACGCCAGGGCCGCTCCGATATTGTACTGACCGGTGAGCGGTTGCCTGCCGCGTTCGAGATTACCGAGACCTCGGTGCGCCGCGAGTTTGTCAGGGCCCGCAAGGAGAATGCCGGCTCCGAAGTGCAGGTTGCGGCCTTCCCCAACCAGAGTTCCGGGGTAATGAGTTCCGCCTGCTGGGCTTCGGGATTGGCAATAGTGCCCGAGAATACCCGGGTGGCCCGGGGCGACCTGGTTACGTTCTATTCCTTTAACGAATTGCTGAGCTGATGATGACCGAGCCTACCCTGACCGTTCGTTTCTTCGCCCGCCTGCGGGAAGAGCTGGATACCGATTCCCTGAACCTGCCCGCCAATGACGGGCAAACCGTCGACGACCTTCTGACCCAACTGGCCAGCCGTGGCGGCCGGTGGGCCCAGCTTAAGGGCGACCAGCCGGTCATGGTGGCGGTCAACCAGGCCATGGCAAAACCCGCTACAGTGGTGAAGGCCGGTGATGAGGTCGCGTTTTTCCCGCCGGTAACCGGAGGTTGAGATGATTTCTGTGCAGACCGGGGATTTTGATACCGGCGCGGAATATGCCGCGCTGAGAGCAAGCGGTTCAGGCACCGGTGCCATTGCCACCTTCACCGGACTGGTCCGGGATTCCGGAGACCTGTCCGGCGTAACGGGACTGTTCCTGGAACACTATCCGGGGATGACAGAGGCGGTTATTCAGGGGCTGATAGACGAGGCTTCCCGCCGCTGGGATGTCCGTGATGCCCGGGTGATTCACCGGGTCGGACGGCTGGCGCTTTCCGACCAGATCGTATTTGTTGGAGTATGCAGCGCACACCGGGGCGATGCCTTCGCCGCCTGCTCGTTCATCATGGATGCGCTGAAAACTTCCGCTCCGTTCTGGAAGAAAGAGATGACCTCTGACGGCGAGCACTGGGTGGAACAGAAGGCGTCTGATCGTGAACGGACCCAGGCCTGGTCTTCAGACTGACAGGCTCAAGGCACAAAAAAACCGCCCGTGAAGCGTTGTTCAGGGGCGGTTTTTTTCAACAGCAGATCAGAGGTTGCTGTCGAGGAAGGCGGCCAGCTGTGACTTGGACAGGGCACCTACCTTGGTGGCGTCGACATTGCCGTTCTTGAACAGCATGAGGGTCGGAATGCCACGAATGTTGAACTTGGGCGGGGTCTGCTCGTTTTCGTCGATGTTCAGCTTGCAGACTTTGAGCTTGCCTTCGTATTCGTCGGCGATCTCTTCCAGAACCGGTGCGATCATCTTGCACGGGCCACACCACTCGGCCCAGTAATCTACCAGTACCGGAATGTCGGATTTCAGTACGTCCTGTTCAAAGGAAGCGTCGGTGACATTAACGATATTTCCGCTCATTACCTTTTCCTGATTCAGGCGCTCCCGGGCCGTTCTGGCCGGCCCCGGCGGAGTCGCTGTTGACTGTAGCAAACGGACTTTTCCGAAAGGGAAAATCCCGCCTGCCCGGATTTCGTTAGACAGATACTTTACGCGATTGGCCGCCTGAATGTGAAGCGGGAAGTATCCCGCTCAGGGTTGATTCGTGTCAGTAATGACCGCAGTCCGTTACTGACACACCCCTGTTTCTTCACTTATAGTACGACCAAGTTCACACCACACAGGATTCCTACCAACGTGACGGCCACCCCCAACGCCGAGAACGCAACACCCGCACCGGACATGCTGGCAGCCATTGACATGGGCTCCAACAGTTTTCACATGGTCGTGGCCCGCCTCGTGCACGGCGAGATCCGCACGGTGGAAAAAATGGGCGAGAAGGTTCAGCTCGGCGCCGGCCTGGACCAGTACAACCGCCTGACCGAGGCCGCCCAGCAACGGGCGCTGGAGTGCCTGAGCCGGTTTGCCCAGCGGCTTCAGGGCATGCCTGCGGCGGGGGTGCAGATTGTCGGCACCAACGCCTTGCGGGTGGCACGCAACGCCCACGAGTTTATTGCCCGGGCGGAGGACGTCCTGGGTTATCCGGTGGAAGTAATTGCCGGCCGGGAAGAAGCCCGCCTGATCTATCTGGGGGTATCTCACACCCTGGCGGACGATTCCGGTAAACGGCTGGTGATTGATATCGGCGGCGGCAGCACCGAGTTTATTATCGGCCAGCGCTTCGAGCCCCAGGAAATGGAAAGCCTGCACATGGGCTGCGTATCGTTCCGCAACCGCTATTTCCCGGACGGCAAGATCAGCCGCCGGCAAATGGACAAGGCCATCATCCACGCCGAGCAGGAACTGCAGAATATCCGCCAGCACTACCGGCAGGTGGGCTGGCAAAGTTCCGTGGGCTCTTCCGGCTCGATCAAGGCCATCGCCAATGTGCTGGCCGCCCTGAAGATCACCGATGGCACCATTACCCGCACCGCCATGGAAGAGCTGCGCAAGCGGCTGGTGGATATGGGCAAGGTGGAAAAGCTGGCCGAACTGGGTGTCCGGCAGGATCGCCAGAGCATTTTCCCGGCCGGCTTTGCCATTCTGCTGGCCGCCTTCCGGTCACTGGACATCGACGCCATGACCTTCGCCGACGGCGCCCTGCGTGAAGGCCTGCTGTACGACATCGTCGGGCGTATCCAGCATGAAGATGTGCGGGAGCGAACCATTTCCGCACTGCAGGAACGTTACCATGTCGACCAGGCCCACGGTGCCGCCGTTGAGCAGACCGCCATGGCCGCCTGGGAGCAGGTAGCCGACCAGTGGGGACTGCGCACCGATGCCGACGAAGATGTGCTGCGCTGGGCCTGCCGGCTGCACGAAATCGGCCTGACCATTTCCCACAGCCAGTACCACAAACACGGCGCCTACCTGCTGCGTTACTCTGACCTGCCTGGCTTTACCCAGCAGTTCCAGAAAGACCTGGCTACCCTGGTGCGCGGCCACCGGCGTAAATTTTCAGCGGCGGTATTTGAAGGCATCGAGCCGGAAGACAAGCCCCGGCTGCGTTACCTGTGTGTGCTGGTCCGGCTTGCGGTGCTGATCCAGCATCCCCGCAACCTGGAACAACCGCCGGAATTTTCCCTGCACGGCCACGAGAACAAGCTGGTGGTGGAACTGCCCCAGGGCTGGCTGGACAACCGGCCGCTGACCCTGGCCGACCTGAAAAACGAGCGGGATTACCTGGCCCGGCAGGATTTCACCCTGGAAATCATTGCCCGCTGAGGCCGGCACTCAGCCGGCCAGTTCCGCCTCCAGGTTCTCCACGGTTTCACTGACGTCCAGCCACTCGGCCTCCACATTGTCCAGCTCCCGCTTCAGGCCGGACTGCTGCGCCAGCAACTCTTTCAGCTTCACCTTGGCGCTGTCGTCATAAATGGCTGGGTCGGCCAACTGCTGTTCGACGCCCGCCAGTTCTTGCTGCAGCTGATCCATCCGCGCTTCCAGGTTACCCTGCTTCTTGCGCCATGGGCTCAGTTTCTGGCGCAGCTCGGCTTCCTGACGCTTGCGGGCCTTGCGCTCATCGGCGGTCAGTGCGGTGGCGCCAGCCCTGCTGGCCACCGCCTGTTCGACCACTTCCCGCTTCGGCGGCTCGTCGTCATCTTTCCGGCGTTCCGCCAGCCAGCGCTCGTAGTCTTCCAGGTCACCGTCATATTCCCGCACCGCGCCGTCTGACACCAGCCAGAACTGGTCTACAGTATTGCGCAGCAGATGCCGGTCGTGGGACACCACCACAATGGCTCCGTCGAAGTTCTGCAGGGCCATCGTCAGGGCCTGGCGCATTTCCAGGTCCAGGTGGTTGGTGGGCTCATCCAGCAGCAACAGGTTGGGTTTCTGCCAGGCAATGATCGCCAGCGCCACCCGGGCCTTCTCGCCACCGGAGAAAGATCGGATCGGGCTCAGGGCCTCGTCACCATGGAAATCAAAGCCGCCCAGGAAGTTTCTTACCTGCTGTTCGGAGGCCCTTGGCGCCAGGCGCTGCAGGTGCAGGAACGGGCTGGCGTCCAGGTCCAGCGATTCCAGCTGGTGCTGGGCGAAGTAACCGATGGCCAGGTGTTCGCCACAGGTTCGCTCGCCGGACAGCAGCGTGCCGGTGCCACGCAGTGCATCCATAAAGGTGGACTTGCCGGCGCCGTTCGGGCCCAGCAGGCCGATCCGGGACCCCGGCAACAGGGTGACGTTAATGTTCCGCAGGATCGCGGTATCGCCATGGCCCGCTACGCCGTGTCGAATCGACAACAAGGGGTTCGATACCTTGTCGGCCATGGGGAATTCGAAGCTGAACGGCGAATCTACATGGGCCGGGGCAATCCGTTCCATGCGCTCCAGTGCCTTGACCCGGCTCTGGGCCTGCTTGGCCTTGGTGGCCTTGGCCTTGAACCGGTCAATAAAGCGCTGGATTTCCGCAATCCGCGCCTGCTGGCGCTCGAAGCCTGCCTGCTGCTGGGCCAGCCGTTCGCTGCGCTGAACCTCAAAGGCGGAATAGTTGCCGGTGTAAAGCACCAGTTTTTTCTGGTCGAAATGCACCAGGTGGGTGGCCACCCGATCCATGAAGTCCCGGTCGTGGGAGATAAACAGCAGGGTGCCGGAGTAGCGGCGCAGCCAGTTCTCCAGCCACAGGCAGGCG
Source organism: Marinobacter sp. ES-1 (assembly GCF_000475255.1). NCBI lineage: Bacteria > Pseudomonadati > Pseudomonadota > Gammaproteobacteria > Pseudomonadales > Marinobacteraceae > Marinobacter > Marinobacter sp. ES-1. The sequence continues at coordinate 15,127 of NZ_AXBV01000001.1, read as the reverse complement.
TCCAGGTCCAGGTGGTTGGTGGGCTCATCCAGCAGCAACAGGTCTGACGGGCGCATCAGCGCCTGGGCCAGGTTCAGCCGGATGCGCCAGCCCCCGGAAAATGCCGATACCGGCCGCTCCGCATCGCTGTCCGCAAAGCCCAGGCCCCGCAACAGGGCTTCTGCCCGCCGTGGAGCAGACCAGGCTTCGTGCAGGTCCAGCTCGCCGTGAGCGTGGGCGATGGCGTGGTCATCGCCCCGGGCTTCGGCCTCGGCCAACTCCCGTTCCAACCGACGCAGTTCGAAATCACCATCCAGGATAAAATCCCGGGCCGAGCGGGCCGAGGCTTCGACTTCCTGCGCCATATGGGCAATCCGGCAACCGCCGGGCAGGGATACGCCACCCTGCTCCGCCGTCAGCTGCCCCAATAACAGCTTGAATAAACTGGATTTACCAGCGCCGTTGGCGCCCACAATGGCCACCCGCTGGCCGGGTTGAACCGTCAGGTTGACGTTTTCTAGCAACCAGACGCCGCCTCGTTGTAAACTGAGATCGGTTATCGTTAACATAGATTTACTTTATCCATGGAATTCTGCCGGAACGCGCCCTGCCATGACCGCTTCCCAGCCTGAACCGCTGCACCTGCCGGTAACAATGGAACCGGATAACCCGCTCTGGCGTTATGCAATGGCCTGTTGGCGAAATCCCGGCCTGGCACAGGGCTGCCTGGCACTTCAGGCGCAGGGCTGGAGCGTTACCCGGATGCTATGCGCCGCCTGGCTGGGCATGAACGGACGCGTGTTCACCGGTATTGAGGACGCTAAGGTAACAGAGTGGCGCGGCCGTGTAACCGGTAGCATCCGGTCGGCGCGAAAATCCATTCCCCGGCACCATGAAGACTGCCGGCAACTGCGGGAGGTCCTCGCCAGCGCGGAGTTGCAGGCGGAACAAACGGAACTGGCCCTGGCCTGGCAGTCCATCACCACACTGAACCCGGAGACCGGCACCATGCAAGACACCACCGCTGCCATCCTGCACAACCTGTCTGCGGCGGCCCCGTCCCGGGCACTGGCGCCGGAACAAATAGCGCAATTGGAAACGCTGGCTGGGCAATTTTCCGAAATCACTGCGGGAGGCCTTCCGCCATGCTCATGAAATGGCTGATCCGGCTAGCCTTCCCGGCCCTGGGCCTGCTGTTGCTGCTGATCTTTTTCGGCCTGGGCGACCCGGAGAAGATGGCCCAGCCCACGGCAGTGAAACAGCCGGAAGAGGTGCCCCGTTTTGAAGGCCTTCTGCCCTCGCCCATTCCGGTGGAAGGCCCGGACATTGTGTTCAAATGGCAGGATACCGAGGGCAACTGGCACTACGCTGACCAGCCGCCGAAGCAGGGGTCGTGGAACGCCCTGGCTATCGACCGGCCGAACTCCTCACCTCGCCAGGGCTTGGGAGCAGATGCCGACAACGACTGGCAATCGCCCTACAGCGCGCCGTTTTCCCTGAATGGCACCACTGGCAGAAACGGGTCCTGACCTTTCCGGACAACTCCCTTACCACATGTTCAGTGGCATACTGGCGACGAACCGTTTACCTTGTCTTTCCTACAAATCCAATAGGGCCTGGCGCCCTGATACACGTGTAAAGGACGGAAATATGAAGAAAACCCTGTTAGCCGTTGCCATGACTGGCCTGGTTGCCGGTTGCTCCAATACCCAGGAAGCGGTCAAGGATCCCACCCTGGAGTCCACCCCGGAAAAGGTCAGCTACGGCATGGGCCTGGTGCTGGGCGAGCGCATGGGCAACGATCTGCCGGACCTGCAGATGGAACAGTTTCTTCAGGGCATCCAGCACGGCCACGCTGGCGATGAAGACGCCAAGCGCTTGACCCGCGAGGAAATCCAGGAAGCCCTGATGGCGTACCAGCAGGACATGCAGGCCCAGCAGGAGCAGCAGATGGAGGAGCTGGCACGGAAGAACCAGGAAGCCGGCGAAGCGTTCCTGGCCGAAAACGCCGGGCGTGACGGCGTAGAAACCACCGAGTCCGGCCTGCAGTACGAAGTGATCGAAGCAGGCGATGGCAGCCAGCCGACCGCCGAAGACCAGGTTCAGGTTCACTACACCGGTGAGCTGATCAATGGCGAAGTTTTCGACAGCTCCCGCGAGCGTGGCCAGCCAGTCACCTTCGGCCTGAACCAGGTCATTCCGGGCTGGACTGAAGGCCTGCAGCTGATGAACGAAGGCGCCCGTTACAAGCTGTACATCCCGTCAGACCTGGCCTACGGCCCGGGCGGCAACCAGGCGATCGGCCCCAACGAGGTGCTGGTGTTTGATGTAGAACTGCTGGCTGTAAATCCCGATCAGGAATAAGCCTGGCCTGAACAGCCAAAAACCGGTCTGATTGCCCAGGCCGGTTTTTTTATTTCACCATGACTCCAGCACCGTACTTCGCTGGACTACGCCTAGGCTCGCTACAGCAAGTTTATCAATAACTTAGGTGAATTCATCATATGCCGGTGCTTTCCGAAACTTGACCCGGCTTCCTTCCGCTTGGCTCCTAACAGGCTCCTGGAAACGGGTCTTTCCAAGGAGTCAGCTATGGCTAAGATCAAACTCACCAAGTCCGCAATCGATGCGGCAAAACCCCAGGCGCAGCCCGTTGAGTTGCGTGACACTCTCGTCCCCGGCTTCCTGTGCAAGATCACGCCTGCCGGACGCAAGGTCTTCATGCTCCAGTACCGGACAAATGCTGGTGAGCGGCGCAAGCCGGCACTGGGCCTGTACGGAGAACTGACGGTCGATCAGGCCCGCTCGTTGGCGCAGAGTTGGTTAGCTGAGGTTCGCCGGGGCGGCGATCCGGGAGCCGCAAAGGCTGAGGCGCGCAACGCACCGACGGTCAAGGAGCTGTGTGCAAAGTTCATGGAGGACTATTCCAGGCATCGTAACAAACCCAGCACCCAGAAAGGCTACCAGGGCAATATCGACCGCAACATCATCCCAATCCTGGGGCGAATGAAAGTCCAGGATGTGAAACGATCTGACGTAGCGGTGATGATGAAGAAGCTGGACTACAAGCCAGGTGAGGCGAACAAGGCGCTGTCAGTCCTGCGCAAGATGTTCAACCTGGCTGAAATTTGGGGCTATCGCCCGGATGGCTCGAACCCGTGCCGACATGTTCCGTTGTATACCGGGAGCAAGACTACCCGCCTCATTACCGACGAAGAAATGGCCAGACTGTTCAAGCATCTTGACCAAATCGAGGTCGAGGGCTTGGTGCCTTATGTCATCCCGTTGGCGATCCGTCTGCAATTCGAGTTCGCTGCCCGCCGCTCTGAAATCGTCCTGCTCGAGTGGGAATGGATTGATCTGGAAAACCGCCGGGTGGTCTGGCCTGACAGCAAGACTGGTGGCATGTCCAAGCCCATGAGCGAGGAAGCCTATCGGCTGCTTTCCACAGCCCCTCGACAGCCCGGTATGCGTTATGTGCTGCCGTCGCCACGCAACCCGCTTACCCACCTGACCTATGGGGAATATTACGGTGGCTGGACTCGGACACTCAAAGCGGCTGGTGTACCGCATGTTGGCACCCACGGTATCCGCCACCGCTCAGCCACCGACATCGCCAACTCGGGTATCCCGGTCAAGGTCGGCATGGTGCTGACCGCACATAAGACGGTGACCATGTTCATGCGCTATATCCACACCGAGGATGATCCGGTGCGTGAGGCGGCCGAGCTGGTGGCGAACCGGCGCAAGACCATCACCGGGGCGCAGCCTGACAAGGGAGCGTCCGTATGAACCGGCCAAGTCTCCTAGAATCTGGACAATCATGCCCGCTACGGGTATATTTTGGGAGTGTTAGTCTATGACGGTTTTTAAGCGAAAGGACTTTGCGCGGTGGCAGGCGAGCGAGAAATTGTCCGATGCGGCCCTGTGCAAAGCTGTCAGGGAAATGGAAAGTGGACTGATTGATACAGACTTGGGTGGCCATCTTTACAAGAAGCGGGTCGCCCGGTCTGGTTCAGGTAAGAGCGGTGGCTACCGCACCTTGTTATCGGCCTGTGTTGGCCACCGCTATATATTCCTGCATGGGTTCCCGAAGAGTGACAAGGCCAACATCACGCGGGACGAGAAAAAAGCACTGCAATATGCTGGCAAGGTATTTCTGGAACTATCGGGTACGGCGTTATTGAAGGCATTACAGGCAGGTGTTCTACTGGAGGTATGTTGTGACAAGCAAAATCATTGAATCTTTGCGCGGTGACTTGGCTGCATTGCACGACGCTGGCGCGATCAACAAAGTAACCATGCGCCAATTCGACGCGATTTGCCCGCCGCCAGTGCGCGAATTCAGTGCCGACGATATTAAACGTTTGCGTGAAGCATTGCACTTCAGCCAACCGGTATTCGCCCACCACCTGCATACCAGCGCTTCGACGGTACGCAAGTGGGAGCAGGGAGAAACCCGTCCCGCTGGCCCGGCGCTCAAACTGCTTAACGTTATTGCCGACAAGGGCTTGCAGGCCATTATTTGATTAAGTAACTCCGGCGGAGAGACAGAGAGTGGCTTCACGCATTGCCCCATTCAGTTCCCAGCACTTGGAGGCGGCCTGCCGCGTTCTTGCTGACACCGCACAGGGGTTGACCGGCACACAAATTGGCCGATTGCTTCAAGAGATTCAGGTAGCCGATCCCTCGCCAGATATGACCAAATGGAAACGGTTGTTCAATGCACTGGCTGAAGCACAGAATCGGCACCAGGTCGGCAACCATCTCATCATGTTCATCAACCGTGCGATGAATCCAGTGAGTTATGCCAGCAATTCTGGAGCATTTGCATGGCGCCGCGATGAACTCAATGTAGTCCTGGCCTTTTCGGGGTTCTACGTGCGTAACGATGGCAAAGTCGCTCATGCTGACAAGGCCAATACACTAGACGAGGCCCGTGCTCGTGCGGGCCGTCTCAGAGTAGCGCTGGAAAGTCGTGCGGTGCATTCAGAGGTTCTGAATTACTGCCGCGCGGAACTCATGGAAGAGAACTATTTTCACGCGGTCTTTGAGGCGACTAAGGGTGTCGCCGAGCGGATTCGTCAACTTTCAGGTCTCGGTGGAGATGGGGCTGACCTGGTCAATAAAGCATTCGGGGGACAGCACCCCGTTCTTGTTTTGAGAGCATTGAGTACTGAGTCGGAAAAGAGCGAGCAAAAGGGCTTTGTAAACCTATTGATCGGTCTGTTTGGGGCGGTACGCAATCCACTCGCACATGCCACCAAAACGCAGTGGCCGATGTCTGAACAAGACGCCCTGGACATCCTGACGTTGGCATCATTGATTCACCGAAAGCTGGATGGTGTCTCTAGGTTTGCTGTTTCGATGTAAGGGGGCACCATGGACGAGGCGATTGTTGTTTTCTCCCGGAAAGGGATCTTCAAGGCCTCTATCGCTGCGCGAGACGTCCGCAGTCGGGAGCATGCGCGAAAGCTGTGGCCTTTGGTTTCCGCTGACGGGTCGCGACAGATGGTCACCTGGGTCAGCCCCTCCTTCAACAATGGAAAACTGCGCCGACGATCCCATTTTAGAGTACTGCCTGCCCAGCACGTCTTTAAGCCTAAAGCGCACTTCGACGATGAAGAAGGCAGCCGGTGGCGCGCTGTGCAGGAGAGCCCCGAACACCGCCGGGCGAAAGAGCTAGTTGCAGAAGAACTCTCCAACCGTCTGAATGCCGGGCTTGCCATGCCTTGGGCATTCAAAGATGAAGATGCATCCGATTATCCGTTAGAGGGCAACCTGTTACTTGGTGCCGATCAAGTGACAATTGAGCACTCCCTTGAAACACCGTTTGGCAGTCAGTTTAGGCTCGATGTGGCCGTGCTTGGCCCGCCAGTCCAGGCTGAGCCGATGGTACTTGGCGGGGTTGAAATCGAACTCGGCCACGCTTTCGACGGACGCAAAGCGCTGATCGGAAAGTCGCTCGGATTCCCACTCATCTCCATCGATATAACCGAAATGACACTGGCCGAACTGACTCCAGAATGGGCGCAACGTGTGTTGACAGCAACCACGCGTAGCCATGAACAAGGGCGTCGGCAGACCTACATCTATCTCCATGACTTGTTGTATCCCCTCTATGCTCAATTGCCGGCGTTTCTTGATAACGAGCAACGCCATCAGTTTCTGGTATTTGCCGATGATGAAACGCTAAACAAGCTGGTGCGCTGGATGAATCTGTTGGCCGACAAGCTGGAGTATCCAAAGGGAATGGTTGCTGTCGCATTAGTCAACGGCAAGAACGACCAGGCTCGCAAGATGCTGGAGCGTGCCGGGCAAGTTGTTGGGCCCGATTGGCAAGAATTCAATGATCAGAAATGTCTTCGTTTGACCCTTCCTCGCTCAAAGGGGCCGACCGATCTTCAAGCGCACCGTTTCCACATGACCATGGCGCGAGTCCTGCTATCACACACCGATGCGTTGGTTGGCTATAAGTATTGCAACGGCGTGGACAACAATCACCCTGAAGATGATGTGTGGGTTGCAAAGCGCTGGATTGCAGATGAAAAAAGGTTCTCAGAGCACCGTGTATTACCAAAGCGATTGGCTGAGCCAGTCAATCGCCTAATCGCTGTCGTTTCGGATCTTAGACATAATCATTCCATAGCCCATCTGGAGGAATGAGCAAGGTATTGAGTTGTATCGGCTGACGTTCGTTGGTGATTGACGGGCGTGTAATCTACACAACAACAGCGCAGACTACTTCATCTAAAACTGTCCTCCCGGTGTTTCTCCGTCGGGCTCGCGGGCTGCGCCCCGCGCCTCATACTGAGTCACAGCCATCTGGCTTTGATCCCTGAGTGTCTTCGGCCCATAGGCCTGCGCGCTCCGCTTGCCAAAAGCGAGTGGGTGCAGTGGGCGGGGTGTGGGCGGTCTTGCTGTTTCCCTTCACCGTACCACGGCGTGCTCGCCGTCAAGGGCGGCGCGTGCTCCGCGTGCTTGCGTCCTGCGGCCGTGGGTCACCCCTGACAGCTTGCGCTGCGCCGTGCTGGCGCCGGTTCCGGGCAATTCCGCCCGAGCAACCGGAGCACGATCATGACTCAACTGTCCTTTTCCTCATTCGATTCTTCTCTGCTGGTACGTGACGCGCAGGGGCGCTACCTGCCGGCGTCGCCAGATCAAATTCTTGATGCGGCACGCCATGTCATCGACCAGAAACTCCAGCGGGGGATGTCTTTCACCTCACCAGCACTAGTCAAGGAGTACCTGTGTGCCAAGCTGGCAGGCTTCGAGCACGAAGTCTTTGCAGTACTGTTTCTCGATTCGCAGCATCGACTGATCGACTACACTGAGATGTTCCGGGGCACCATTGACGGTGCATCGGTGTATCCGCGCGAAGTCGTCAAGGAAGCGTTGCGGCTCAATGCGGCGGCGGTAATTTTTTCGCACAATCATCCCAGTGGGAATCCCGAGCCGAGCCGTGCCGATGAAGCCATCACCAAACGCCTCAAAGAGGCGCTGGCACTGGTGGACGTGCGCACACTGGATCACGTCATTGTCGCCGGTAGCGACACCACGTCCTTTGCAGAGCGCGGACTGATCTGATCCTGGGGGCTTCGGCCCCTTTTTTCTTAAACAGCTATTCTGAGAGTGGTCTAGGCTGCTCATCTTCTAATGGATCAGCACTCTCAGTCTCTTTTTCATTTCCAGACTTGTCTGTCTGCGTTGAGTTGTCGGTGGCCTCAGTGGGCGCTCCGGATTGTTGTGTGACATCTTCAATTTCTAGGGTTGATTTAGTGCCTGTTGCACTGGGAGGTGGAGTCTGAAAGCTTTCTATGTTTGTTTCGAGTGGCTTTTCTACAGAGTGAAAAAGCGGGATAAGAACAAAGGAAGCCAAAAATATAATTGAGGCATAAATCATGCCTTTATAAGTAAATTTGGCGGTCTTCTTGTATAGCCGGACGGCATCTAATACAGGGCGTAATGCCAACTCTCTGTAATCGGATCGGGTCAATGCAGTATGAACATTTTTGTGCCAACGCCTCATGTTTCGCAGCTCATTCACTAATGACTTCGTGCTGACATGGCGTTGGAGAGTTATGCTAGCCCAAGTGATTGCGAGAACAACGAGGCAAAAAATGATTCCCACCGCCGGCCAAGTACTTTTTTGTGATGTTAATAATGTCAGCCGAACGCCTAGTCCGGTTGCTAATGCCGCAAGACCAACGACAAAGCCAGTCGATAGCCGATGAACGCGTTCTACGATACGTGAAACATCTTCTCCGACGGCTTTCCGAAGGTCAGCCATTGCCTTCACCGTCTCCGCTGACTTGGATCTTACATAAGCGCGATGATCAAGCCGCGCTCCATCAAGCGCTTCTTTCAGTGCTTCAGGCAATACGGCTAGCCAGTCGGTATTGGTGTCCGAATCCCTAACAATTGCGGAAAGGCGTCGCACGAGAACTTCATGGCGTGCTTCGGTATCTTGCTTTACAAGTAACCATTCAGATACTTGGCAGACTTTCTCATAAGCATTGTTATCCTCGAATTCACTCCCAAGTACAAATGTACGCTTTCTTGCCCCATTAAGAGATATTTTTGTCTTATCTTCTTCCCAGACATCTGAAACAAAAAGAGTGGCTAGCTTCCTGGTTGCCTTGCTTCTCCAGATCTCCCACGGTTCGCCACTTCCTTTGTCGCCCAATAGTATCCAGCGATATGGATCAGCAGGAACAGTGATACCAGTTAGATCTCGTACGATGCCTTTTCTCGGGTCAATCGCATCTGGGCTCGGATCAAAATAAGGCAAACTAGGCAAAGGGATGCCATCCCAAGGCAAAACGGAAAACCCTCGGGTTTTGAATTCAGTAAATGAGCCCAGTACCAATAGCTCTCTGGATAGAGTTAACGACTTATCATCAAGAGCTGATGAAAACCCTGCTAACGTAGCAAAGAAAACCCTGCCGCCTACCGGCTTCTTTACGACAAGGGTAACATCCTCGTTCGTGATGGAATCTATGGAAATCTCTGAAAATTCACCATCGCGAATTGAAACCGACCACTCATCAGACATCTCTTTCAAGAAGTCGTCGTACGCCAGTTTAAACGAATCTGATTGTTCTGGAGAAACTCGGCCGGAAATATCGAGTTGCCCAATGGTTTCTCGAATATTTGGGTGCTCTCCTAACCCATCAATCAGGGATTCTAGGCATTTTTTCGAGTTCATCATCCCGTTCCAGACCGGTGGACCGTATCGTTATTTCAATACCGCCATTCTCCTCATCTTTTATTTCTACGTTTTTGTTCTCTTCATGCCCTGCACTGAACAAAAGTGTAATACCTTCGTTCGTGACTACACGACGGTACTCGGCCGCAGGCGGTGTGGCTCCCTCGAATTTGAATGCCTCTGTACTTATATTCTTATTGGCGAGTTTGCTCTTAAAGGTTTTCAGGATTTTTGCCTCAGGGTCGACTCCCTGCAATACAGCACTCAAAAACTCTTCGGGCTTTTCAAAGTCAAAACCGTCGAGTCTTGAGATCGCTGTCCGTACAAAGCGCTTAGGGGCTTTGGCAACTTCGGGTGGAACTTCACTTTTGTTTGCTTTTATAGATTCGACAGCGGCATCTTCAAGACGTTTAGTCAGTTCGATAGGCTCAAGCGTACGTTTAATATCCAGGAAGTTGGCAAAATGCTGGGTTGCGTCTCGGTAGCGGCCGGATGAATGGTCAATGACAACGACTGATGATTGAGGCGTCTTATGCTTGGTGGATTTTCTATAATCTTGGAATCGAATGACCGCAGATTTCTGCATGGCCTTGCGATCTTTGGTAAATGTTTCCACAAGCGTCTGGAGATCAGGAACAGGATTTCCATCGGCGTCTAAAACTGGCGTACCGTTCTCATCTTTAATGTAGGAGTAAGAGACTACTTGCTGGTGCTCATACTTGATAACTGCGACCAGTTGAACGTTGCCTGTCGTTTTAAGTGCGAAGAGCATTAATACGCCTGGAGCAAGACGCTTGTCCTGTTTGACTTTGTCTTTGAACCGGTCTGCGAGATCATGGGAGACCTGAATAAAATCATCGTCCCCGTCAGAGGTTGGTAGAGCTCGATAGAGAAGATCGGGAACACCTGCACCTGGAAGAAATTCGTACGCGGCCCCACGAAGGGTTTCTTTTACGCGTTCAACAAAAAAATCGACGCATTGAGGCGGTTTCACTTCTGCTAGAAAAGTGGGTGATTCCAACGCAGGATCGACAACGTGGAAAATCATTCGCTCAATGGTAAGGTTTTCAATCTCGGTCTCGTTGAGAAAGCTCATCGACGCTCCATTTTTATCCAGTCTAAGAGCAAGCCGTATATAAACTTGGTTTCAGACCGCTGTTATTCCTTTTGAGGACGGTTACGCAGGAAGCGTAGGGATTGATACTTCACAACCCCTTGGATTTTCAACCCACCCCTTTGTTTAACTTCCCAATTTACCAGAAATTCATAACATTTGGACACACTTTCACGTCTTCGCTTCGCGAACCGCGCTGCTCCAGGTTCGCTATCCGCTCATCCCTGACGGGACTAGCTGGTGCCAGCCTTTTACATCCCTGACGCCTACGGCCCGGCTTCCAGTTTCGGGCCTGCGCGCTTCGCTTGCGTGCGGTCGGCACATTGAGGCGGCCGTTGCCTGTCCAGCCATCTCTCCTGATTCCATCACCTTTTCCGCGACTGTAGCCCGCGTCCGTGTGCCATCAAGGCGCGCCGGGCCGTGTCCTCGGCTGCGCCTGCGGGCCGCACCATCCCAACGCTTATCTCCTTGACGGCTCCCGTCCGCGCGCTCCTGACCGTCGCGGGCGATGAACTCAGGAAAGACGGTGGCAACGAGACCAACCGGGTTCTTCGTGCCAACCACACCGAACAGCCGAAAGGCTGGGCTCCGAATCTAGGAATCCGGTGCGCGGTGTGACCAACAACCCATTTTGTCAGGAGTACAGACCATGCTTGCATCCCGTTTCGCTTCCCGTTCCCCGGTACTGCGCAGCGATTCCCCGCTGTCCGATGACCAGATTCAACGTGTGGCCCCGTCCATTTTCGCGGACGCCCCGCATGAGAGCCGTTCACAGCGGTATGCCTATATCCCCACCGCCGCCGTGTTGACAGAACTGCGCAAGGAAGGCTTTCAGCCCTTCATGGTGGCGCAGACCCGCACGCGCCACGAAGACCGGCGCGACTACACCAAACACATGATTCGCTTGCGCCACGCCAGCCAGATCAACGGTGCGGAAGCCAATGAAATCATTTTGCTGAACTCCCACGACGGCACCAGCAGTTACCAGATGCTGGCCGGAATGTTCCGGTTCGTCTGCGCCAACGGACTGGTGTGCGGCGATACCGTGGCCGATGTGCGTGTACCGCACAAAGGTGACGTGGCCGGACAAGTCATTGAAGGCGCCTACGAGGTGCTGAGTGGCTTCGAGCGAGTGCAGGAATCCCGCGACGCCATGCGTGCCGTGACGCTGGATGACAGCGAGGCCGAAGTCTTTGCCCGTTCCGCGCTGGCGCTGAAGTACGACCCCACGGACAACAAACCCGCACCTATCACCGAATCGCAAATCCTGATGCCGCGCCGGTTCGATGACCGCCGCCCCGACCTGTGGAGCGTGTTCAACCGCACCCAGGAGAACCTGACCAAAGGCGGCCTGTCCGGGCGAAGCGCCAACGGACGCCGCCAGCGCACCCGCGCCGTGCAGGGCATTGATTCCGATGTACGCCTGAACCGCGCCCTGTGGTTGCTGGCCGATGGTCTGCGCCAGTTGAAAGCCTGAACCCTCACGCGGCAGGGGCAGGCAGCAGCCCTTGCCGCATCTTTTGCTGCTGCATCTCTGAACCGACAGGAGCTATTCCCATGAATACCATGACCCAACCCGAAACCCTCGACGCCACAGCACAGGACAACACGGCTTTGATGCAAGACCTGATGCGTGTGCCGCTGTCGCAACTTCGACCCTCGCGCCGCAACGTGCGCAAAACCACTGGCCAGTCCATTGAGGCGCTGGCTGCCAGCATCCAGCGCGTTGGCTTACTGCAAAACCTGACCGTGATACAGGCCCGTGATGGCGAGCATTACGATGTGGTGGCCGGTAGCCGTCGTCTTGCCGCCCTCAAGCGGCTGGCGAAGAAACGGCGCATTCCCAAGGATTGGGCAGTGCCTTGCCTGCTGGTAAGTGATGGCAGCGCCCGCACTGTGAGCCTGACCGAAAACGTACAGCGGGAGGCCATGCACCCGGCAGACCAGTTTGAAGCCTTCGCGGCACTGGTGGCCGAAGGACGGCCTATTGAGGACATTGCAGCGGATTTTTCCGTAACGCCGCTGGTGGTGCAGCGCCGCTTGAAACTGGCGAACGTCTCCCCGCGCCTGATGGCCGACTATCGAGCCGATGCGGTGAGCCTCGACCAGTTGATGGCCCTTGCTATCACCGACGACCACGCGGCGCAGGAGAGTGCGTTCTACGATGCGCCGGAATGGCAGCGCAGCCCGCATAGCCTGCGCGAACGCTTAACCGCGCGCGAGATTGAAGCCCACCGGCATCCGCTGGTACGTTTTGTCGGACTGGATGGCTACGAGACTGCTGGCGGTGGTGTCCGCCGTGACCTGTTCGCGGAGGATGACGAAGGCGTGTATCTGACCGATGCCCCATTGCTGGAACGGTTGGCACAGGACAAGCTGGCCGAACTTGCCGCCGAGGTGAAGGCGGAAGGCTGGGGATGGGTCGATGCCACACCCGCCATGACCCACGCCGATTTACACGCCTTTCACCGTGCTCCCAGAGAGCGCCGCCGCCCGACTAAACGCGAAGCCGAGCGTATCGCAAAGCTGCAAACCAAAATGCAGGCCATTGATGACGCTGTGGATAGCGCGCTGGACGCCGATGACGCGGAAAAAGCCGATGCGCTGCAAGTCGAGGGAGAGCGGCTGGGCGAGCAATTGCAGGCGCTGGAATATCGCTTGCAGGACTACGACCCGAACGTGAAGGCTGCCGCCGGTGCCATTGTCACCATTGATCGCAATGGCGAGGCTGTCATTCATCGCGGCTTGATGCGCGAGGCCGAGGCCAAGGCGCTGCGCACGCTGGAACGGTTGCGGGAGGGACTGGGTAGCGAGGATGCCGAGAGCGATAATGAAGGCGACACGACAGACGAGGCACAAGCCCCGGTCATATCCGACCGGCTGGCGCAGCGGTTGAGCGCGCATCGCACCGCAGCGCTGCAAATCGAAGTGGCCCGGCATCCGCCAACCGCGCTGGCCGCCGTGGTGCATGGCATGGTGCAGACCGTCTTGCAGGAAGGCCATTACGGGAACGATCTGCCGTTAGGCGTGAGCCTCAAAGTGCAAGACCGGTTGGAAGGCATGGCCCCAGACTGGCCGGAATCACCCGCCGCTGTGGCACTGCGCGAATTGCAGCAAGTCGCGGGTGAAGCGCTGCCGGAGGACAGCGCCGAACTGTTCACCGCGCTGCTGGCGAAGTCGCAGGATGAACTGGTGCGGCTGCTGGCCGTGTGCGTGGCTTCCACGGTGGACGTGGTGACGCTCCGCGCTACGCAGCACCAGCCCGGCGCGGAACTGGCGCAGGCCGTCGGCCTCGGCATGGCCGCATGGTGGCAGCCAACTGCCGAAGGTTACTTCAAGCACGTTCCGAAGGCAGCGATTTTGAAAACCGTGGGCGAGTACGCGCCGGAGCACGTCACCCGGCTGGCGAAGTTGAAGAAGGCCGACATTGCCAGCGAAGCGGAACGACTGGTCGAAGGCACCGGCTGGATGCCCGCCCTGTTCGCAGTCGAAGGCTGCTCCACGCAGGACGGCAAGTCGGAAGCAGCGCAGGACGCCGACGTGGAGGCCGACAGCGAAGCGGCAGACGCACTGGAGGCATGAGATAGCTGCATTCGGCACGACCCCGGCGCAGCCCGCGCCGGGCTTTTTACTGCCTTCAAAACCGTCGCGCCGCCGCCTTCGGTCAGGCGGCGGCGCGATGACGCACAAGTGACCTTGTGCGGGAACATCTCAACCAGGCGTTGCAGTCAGCGACTGCCCTCTGGAATGCCAGCCCAGGGGCTGGCCTGCTTTATCTTCTTTGTGCGGCAGCAGATATGCCTTATCATGAGCAGACAGCCGCGTCACGCTGAACCTGCTGCCGGGTTAAACGACGTTTCTTCCTCACTTTTTTAGTTGACCGTGCCTATTCCCGGTCGATGCGTAATCGGCAGACATCGACCTTGCAAGAGGAATCTGGCATGTCTGACTCTACGTTTTTTGTTTCCAAGTCCGCTGTGCGCGCGCTCAAGCAGAGTGCACAACGGCATGTTCGTGGTGTTTCTTCTTCCCACCTGAGTGAAGGGGTTGCGGCAGCTTTGGGTTTCAAGACCCACGCTGCGCTGCGAGCCGCGCTTGAAGGTCGTGCAACCGCCGAGACCCAGAAGCCCAGCAATGCCAGGCTAGTGCAGCGTCTGCGCCAGCTAGGTTATGCCTCGGTGCCTGATGACCTCCGATTGTTGCCGGAGTTCGAGCACTCTTATTCCCCTTTCCAGAACTTTCCGCTCAGGAAAGGACGCAGTGTGCGTTGGCGTGCATGGCGCAACCTGCTAGTAGCGGCGATCAATGCAGGTCTCGAACAGCGCTTGTTTGGGCTTTCACCAGGTGAGAACTGGTGGCCTGGCGGTGCGCCGGAAAGCCATGAGTGTGAACGCAGCACTTACCGCTTTATGGTTGATGGAGAGATAGCAGCAATTGCCAATGTGAACGCTATCAGCGGAGACGAGCTTTCCATCAGTGTCATTCTCAATCCCCGTAAAGCTGATATCCAACCAGAATGGTACTGCGGCCTGACTGACGGTGATGCGGTGGCGCATTGCTGGCTGGAGCGGCGTTTGGGTGCGTGGATTCAAGACGGTGGTGAGACCTTCCGGTGCAAGCGTGTCATGCAGTCACGGCTGGCAGATCTGACGATTGAGCCGAATGGTTATTCGGATCAAGGCAGTTTCTTCATGTAGTGACCTGTTGCTGTAGGGGCGCATTCCCAAAATAAGGTGTGTCGGCGCGATGCGCCGTCGGGCTTTCGGGCTTGCGCCCCATGCCAGCAAGCTGTCACGGCCATTCGGCGTAACCGTCCGGTAAACCCA